>NZ_JBFBIV010000006.1:0-175667 GCF_040702025.1 Streptomyces sp. NPDC088194
CTCCCCTACGCCTCCACCCTCTGCGGCGCCTGCTACGACGTCTGCCCCGTCGCCATCGACATCCCCGAAATCCTCGTCCACCTCCGCGAACGCGTGGTCCAGGGCGGCCCAGTCACCGTGCGCGGCACCCGCACCACCATCAAACCCGCCAAGGGCCACGCGGCCGAGCGGGCCGCGATGCGCGCCGCCCGGTGGACGCTGGACCGTCCGGCGGTGTGGGGCACGACCCAGCGGATGGCCGGCGCCACCCGCCGCCTGCACCCGAGGCGGCTGCCGCTGCCCGGCCCGGCACAGGCGTGGAGCGGCAGCCGGGACCTCCCCGAGGTGCCCGCGCAGGGGTTCCGCGCCTGGTGGCAGCAGCGGGAGAAGGACGCGAAGCGCGGAAAGGGCGAGCAGAAGTGACCGACGACAACAGCAGCCGTACCGAGATCCTGCGCCGTATCCGCGCCGCGCTGACCGACGTGCCCGGCACCCCCGACGAGCGGCCGATCCTCCGGGACTACGCCGTCGTCCACGCCGAGCGCACCCCGGAGCAGAGCACCGACCTGCTCGCCGAGCACCTGTCGGACTACCGCGCCCACGTCCACCGCTGCACCGCCGCCGACCTGCCCCGTACGATCGCGGAACTGCTCACCGCACACGGCAGCCGCAGCGCCGTGGTACCACCCGCGCTGCCCGACGGATGGCTGCGGGACGCGGCGGACATCGAGATCACCGTCGGCGGTGACGACCTCGGCACGCACGAACTCGACCGCATCGACAGCGTCGTCACCTGCTGCGCACTCGCCATCGCCGAGACCGGCACCATCGTCCTGGACGCGAGCCCGGACCAGGGCCGGCGCCGGATCACGCTGGTGCCGGACCACCACGTGTGCGTCGTACGGGTACCGGAACAGGTGGTGGACTCGGTGCCGCAGGCGCTGCCCAGGCTCGACCCGGTCCGCCCGCTGACCTGGATCTCCGGCCCCTCGGCCACCAGCGACATCGAACTCGACCGCGTGGAAGGCGTACACGGCCCGCGCACCCTGGACGTCGTGCTGGTGTCGGGGGCCGAGCCGCCGGTGTCCGGGTCCGCGCCGGACTCGGCGCCCGGCTCAGCGCCGGGCTCAGTGTGAGCCGGACGCCGCCGAGCGGCTGACCTTCACGGCCCAGATGACCAGCGGCACTTGGAGCGGCAGCCGGGCGTAGGCGGCGGCCCTGAGCGGGGCGGGGCGGTGCCGCCAGTCGTAGGCCATCTTGACGTTGGCCGGGAAGACCGCGGCGAAGAGGCCGGCGGCGAGCAGGCCGCCGGTCCTGCGGGTGGCCGGCAGCGCGACGGCGGCCGCGAGCGCGACCTCGGCGACGCCGCTGGCCCGGGTCCAGTCGCGGGGGCGGCCCGGCAGGGCGGTGGGCACGATGGCGTCGAAGGGCTCGGGCCGCAGGAAGTGCAGGGCGCCGGCGGTCGCGAGCAGTCCGGCGAGCAGCGGTGCGGGGCGTATGAGCACGTGGACGGCCTCCTCGAACGGGCGGGCGATTCCCGCCGGAAGCCCACCTTACCCACGGGTAATGTCGTGTCGGCAAGCCCGCGCACCGGATTCTCAGGGCGCGATGACCGCCGGTTCGAGCGCGGCCGGGGCTCCGGCGGCCTCGTCGGCGTGCTGCTCGCCGCGCCGGCTGAGGGCCGCGTACCGCCCGTCGAGGGCGAGGAGTTCGTCGTGGGTGCCGCGTTCGACGATGCGTCCGGCGTCGAGGACGGCGATCTGGTCCGCGTCGCGGATCGTGGACAGCCGGTGGGCGATGGTGATGGTGGTGCGGCCCGCCGAGAGGGCGTCGATCGCGTCCTGGACGGCGGCCTCGGTGCGGGTGTCGAGCGCGCTGGTGGCCTCGTCCAGGATCAGCACCGGCGGGTCGCGCAGGATCGTACGGGCGATGGCCAGGCGCTGCTTCTCGCCGCCGGAGAAGCGGTAGCCGCGCTCGCCGACGAGGGTGTCGTAGCCGTCGGGCAGGCCCGCGATGTGGTCGTGGATCTGCGCGGCCCTGGCGGCGGCCTCGATCTCGGCGTCGGTGGCCTCGGGCTTGGCGAAGCGCAGGTTGTCGGCGACGGAAGCGTGGAAGAGGTAGGTCTCCTGGGAGACGACGCCGACGGCGGCCGCGAGCGTGTCGAAGCTGAGGTCGCGCACGTCGGTGCCGTCGAGGGTGACCCGGCCGCCGGTCACGTCGTACAGGCGCGGCACGAGGTAGCTGAGGGTGCTCTTGCCGGAGCCGGTCGCGCCGACCACGGCCAGGCTGCCGCCCGCGGGCAGGGTGAGGTCGATGCCGCGCAGGGTCGGCGCGGCGTGCTTGCCGCCCTCCGCCTCGTAGGCGAAGTCCACGTCCTCGAAGCGGATGTCGCCGCGGACCCGGTCGATGCGCACCGGGTCGGGGCGCTCGGTGATGTCCACCGGCAGGTCGAGGTACTCGAAGATGCGCTGGAAGAGCGCGAGCGAGGTCTGCACCTCCACGCCGGTGGCGAGCAGCTGGACGGTCGGCCGGAACAGGCCCTGCTGGAGGGTGACGAACGCGACCAGGGTGCCGATGGAGATCGCCGAGCCGGGACCGCCGCCGCCGGTGAGACCGGCCGCCCAGTACAGCAGCGCGGGCATCGCGGACATCACGATGCCGATCACGGCCATCCGCCAGCGGCCCTGCATGTTCGAGCGGACTTCGAGGTCGACCAGGCTCTCGGACTCGGTCGAGAAGTCGCGGGTCAGGGAGTCGGCCCGGCCCATGGTGCGGCCGAGCAGGATGCCGCTGACCGACAGCGACTCGGTGACGATCGCGGACAGCGTGGCCATCTGCTTCTGCCGCTTGGTGGCGATCTTCTTGCGCTCGCGGCCGACCTTGCGGGCGATCCAGACGAACACCGGCAGCAGGAGGAGCGAGACGATCGTCAGCTCCCAGTCCAGGGCGACCATGGCCACCACCGCGGCGACCACCGAGGTGAGGTTCGAGACCAGGGAGGTGGCGGTGGACGTGACGGTGGCCTGCATGCCGCCGATGTCGTTGGCGATCCTGGACTGCACCTCGCCGGTGCGGGTGCGGGTGAAGAAGGCGAGCGACATCCGCTGGAGCCGCTCGTAGACGGACGTGCGCAGGTCGTGCATGACGCGCTGGCCGACGGTGGTGGAGATCAGGGTCTGCATCACGCCGAACACGCCGTTGGCGACGGCGGTGGCGATCATGCCCAGGGCCAGCACGGCGAGCAGGCCGGTGCGGCCCTGCGGGATGGCGGTGTCGAGGATCGCGCGCAGCAGGAACGGCGAGGCGACCGACACCAGCGAGGACAGGGCGACCAGCAGGCCGACGAAGACCAGCCGGGCGCGGTAGGGGCGGAACAGGCGCATGATGCGGCGGACGTCGACGTCCGCGCGGGTGCCGGGTGCGCTCTTCGGTGGCGTCCACCGGCTGACGAGGTCGTTCTCGGGGCGCAAAGGGCTCCTCCGGGTTCGGGTACGGATACGGGCCAGGGTCCGCGTTCGGGAGACGCGAACATAGGGAGTGTAGGTCATTGTTACCTATACTCACAATGGGGTGTGTCCTGATAGCCTGAGGACATGGACCCCCGCACCACCGCGACCGCCGAGGAGAGCGCGGCCGGACAGGCTTCGCGTCCGGCGGACAGCGAGGCAGCAGCTCCGGATTCCGGCCAGGTCGCCGCGGCCGCCGGCCAGGCGCGCGACGAAGCCGCCGCCCGGGCGCTCGCGTCCGGCGCCGACGAGGTCACCGGCCGGCTCGCCGACCAGTTGCTGACGCTGAGCCGGCGGCTGCACCGCTCGCAGCGCCGGCTGATGGAGCCGCTGGGCATCACACCCGCCCAGTCCCGGCTGCTGCGCACCCTCGCGCACTGCGAGGCGCCGCCGCGGATGGCCGACCTCGCACAGCGCCTCGACGTGGTGCCGCGCGCGGTCACCACGCTGGTGGACGCGCTGGAGGAGCTGGAACTGGTCCGCAGGGTCCCCGATCCGCACAACCGGCGGGTGATCAGGATCGAGCTGCGGGAGGACGGCGCGCGGGCGCTGTCCGCGCTGCGTGGGGCGCGCCGGGCCGCCGCGGCCGAACTGCTGGCGCCGCTGGACGGCGAGCAGCGCGCCGCGCTGTCGGCGCTGCTGGACGTGCTCGGCGAGGGCGAGCCGTCAGGACACGGACACAGGCACGGGCACGAGCGCGGGCACGGTCGCCAGTAGGGAGGGACGGCGAACGGCGCGCCGCGGTGGAGACGCGGCGCGCCGTTTCGTCGGCAGCGCGTGGCTGCCTGTGCCGCTACTTCGTGATGTCGACCCCGGCGGCGTCGCTCACACCGGCGCCGTCCTTCTCACCGCCCTGGGCCGGCACCGTCGGCGTGAGCACCGCGGTGCAGGCGCTGCACCGCTTGGCCGCGGCGGGGATCGCGCTCAGGCACTCCGGGCACTCGCGGGTCGGGGCGCTCGCGGCCTTCGGGAAGAACTTCTCCTGCATGCGGTTCATCGGCAGCACGACCAGGAAGTAGATCACCGCAGCCACGATGACGAAGCTGATCGCCGCGTTGATGAACACGCCGTACGGGAAGGTGACGCCCGAGGCGTGGAAGTTCCGGTGGCTGAAATCTCCGGTGGCACCGCTCACCAGGCCGACGATCGGTGTCAGGAACGCCCCGACGAAACCGTTCACCAGCGCGGTGAAGGCCGCACCGACGACGATGCCGACCGCGAGGTCGACGACGTTGCCGCGCAGCAGAAATGCCCGAAAGCCCTTCATGTGGGGGGTCTCCTCTGGTGACCATGGTGTGGAGCCACACAGTGTGCCGTTTCCGGCCGCGGACCTGCAAAGTCGGTGTGGTTCAGGTCACTCGCACGAGTGGCGGCCGAGTTCGAAAACCGTTTGACCCGACGGCGGGGGCGCGGCGAGTCTTGCACGGCTCACGGTTGTTTCCGGCCCGATTGCGGGGGATCGCCCGGAAGACCCGGAGCGCCGTACCTCGTCCGCCGCCGCCCGGGCCGCAGTTCCGTCCGGGCTCCGACTCCTGCCCGCACGCCCGCATCCACCTCAGGACATCATGCCGTCCCTCAGCAGCATCCCCTTCGCCGACCCGGGTCGGCCCGACACCCGTTCCGGCCGACGGCTCCTGATCTGGCTGGAGTTGGGCCAGTGGCGCGGTCAGGTGGCCGCGGCCGCGTGGGGCACCCTCCATATGGCCTCGCTGGCGTGTTTCCCCGCGGTGGTCGGGGTGGCCGTGCAGGCCGTCGTGGACCGCTCGGGCACCCGGCTGGTACTGGCCGGTGTCGTGCTGCTCGTGCTCGGCCTGCTCACCGCGCTCGGCGACACCATGCTGCACCGCACCGCGGTCACCAACTGGATCAGCGCCGCCACCAGGGTGCAGCAGCTCCTCGCCGCCAAGGCGGTCGAGCTGGGCGCGATCCTGACCCGGCGGGTGGCGGCAGGAGAAGTCGTGGCGGTGAGTACCGGCGATGTCGAGAAGATCGGATGGTTCGTCGAGGCGCTGGCCCGCTTCACCTCGGCGCTGCTGGCCACCGTGGGCGTGGCCGTGGCGCTGCTGGTGTACGAACCGAAGCTCGGTGTCATGGTCGCCGCGGCCGTACCGGTGCTGGCGCTGTCCGTGCTGCCGCTGCTGCCCGCGGCCACCCGCCGCGCCGACCTCCAGCGGGAGAAGGGCGGCCGGGCCACGGAGCTGGCCGCCGACACGGTGGCGGGGCTGCGGGTGCTGCGCGGGATCGGCGGCGAGCAGCTCTTCCTCGACCGCTACCGCCGCGTGTCGCAGGAGGTGCGCCGGGCCGCCGTGCACAGCGCCCGGATGTGGGCCACCATCGCGGCCGTCCAGGTCGCGCTGCCGGGACTGCTGCTGGTCGGCGTGGCCTGGTACGGGGCGCGGCTGGCGCTGGACGGGCAGATCTCGGTCGGCCAACTGGTCACGGTCTACGGCTCGGTGTCGTTCCTGATGTTCCCGCTGCAGAACTTCGAGGAGATCGCCATGGCCTGGTCGTTCTCCAGGCCGTCGGCGAAGCGCGCCGCGCGGGTGCTGGCGCTGCGGCGGAGCGACGTCGACGGGGCGCCCGGAGAGGTGGCCGGCGGAGTGGGCGGCGGGGCGCTCGACGGCGCGGCCGGCGACCCGCTCGCGCTCAGCGGCGAGCTGTACGACCCCGCGACGGGGCTGCGCGCGCCGTCCGGGCTGCTCACGGCCGTGGTGTGCGGGGACCCGGACGCCGCGGGCCGGCTCGCCGACCGGCTGGGCGGGCACAGCCCGGTCGCCGTCGAGGGCGAGCCGTCGGCGCTGCTCGGCGGCAGGGCGCTGGACGCCGTACCCCTGGCGGTGGCCCGCTCCGCCGTACTCGTGCACGACAAGGACCCGGTGCTGCTGTCCGGCACCCTGGCCGACCTGCTCGACGTACCCGCGTCCGGGCGCGTCACCGCCCCGGCGGCGCTGGCCGCCGCGCAGTGCGCCGACGTGCTCGACGCGCTGGTGCGGTCCCTGGACGGGGCTGACGCGGACTCCGGCGACGCGATGCGGGCCCGGATCATCGAGCGCGGCCGGTCGTTGTCGGGCGGGCAGCGGCAGCGGCTCGCGCTGGCCCGTTCGCTGGTGGCCGACCCGGAGGTGCTGGTGCTCGACGAGCCGACGTCGGCGGTCGACGCGCACACCGAGGCGCGGATCGCGCACGGTCTGCGGGAGATCCGCGCCGGCCGTACCACCGTGGTGTTCACGTCGAGCCCGCTGGTGCTCGACCGTGCCGACCAGGTGGTGTTCGTCCACGACGGCACCGCGGTGGCCGCCGGTGTCCACCACGAACTGCTGCGCGCCACCCCGCTGTACCGGGCCGTGGTCACCCGTGAGGACGAGGCCCAGGGGGACGCCGCGACCGCGACCCGAGCGGAGACCGGAGCGGCGGCTCGCGCGGCGGGCGAAACCGGAACAGACGAAACCGCCAGAACCGCCGGAACCCCCGGAACCGCCGATGTCCGTGACGACATGTCGATGGAGGAGTCCGCATGATCGGCGTACGACCGCCGGAGCACGACCCCTCGATGCCGACCCGGAACAGCATCACGCTGCCGGTCGGTTCGCCCGCCACGGTGCGCGGTTACGTCCGCGAGCTGGCCCGGCGGCACCGGGGCGCGTTCGCCGTGCTGCTCGGTGTCAACACGGTCGCGGTCGTCGCGTCGATGATCGGGCCGTTCCTGCTGGGCGACCTGGTGCAGGACCTGGCCGACGGCCATCGCGACATCCATCTGACCCGTACCGTCTGCCTGTTCCTGGCCGCGCTGGCGGTGCAGGCGTGCTTCGTGCGGATGGTCCGGCTGCGCGGGGCGGTGCTGGGCGAGCGCATGCTCGCCGACCTGCGCGAGGACTTCCTGGTGCGCTCGGTCTCGCTGCCGCCGGGCGTACTGGAGCGGGCCGGCACCGGCGACCTGCTGTCGCGGATCACCACCGACATCGACCGGCTGTCGGAGGCGATGCGGGAGGCGGTGCCGCAACTCGCGATCGCCGTGGTGTGGGCGCTGCTGCTGCTCGGAGCCCTCGCGGTGACCGCGCCGCCGCTGGCGCTGGCCGTGCTGGTGGGGCTGCCGCTGCTGATCGTCGGCTGCCGCTGGTACTTCCGGCGGGCACCGGCCGCCTACCGCGCGGAGGTGGCGAGTTACGCGGCCGTCGCCGCCGCGCTCGCCGAGACCGTCGACGCCGGCCGCACCATCGAGGCGCACAGCCTGGGCGAGCGCCGGGAGGAGCTGTCCCGGACCCGGCTGCGGAACTGGGTCGGCTGGAGCCGCTACACGCTGTGGCTGCGCAGCGTGCTCTTCCCGGCGATCACCATGACCCACGTGCTGATCCTCACCTCGGTGCTGATGATCGGCGGTGGATTCGCGCTGCACGGCTGGCTGGCCGTGGGCGCGCTGACCACGGGCGCGATGTACGCGCAGATGCTGGTCGACCCGATCGGCCTGATGCTGCGCTGGTACGACGAGTTGCAGACGGCGCAGGCGTCGCTGGCCCGGCTGGTCGGGGTGCGCGAGGTCGCGGTCGACGAGGGCGACGGCGCGCTGACGCCGGACGGCCGGACCATGACCGCGGACCGGGTGCGGTTCGGCTACGTCGAGGGCACCGATGTGCTGCACGACGTGTCGCTGAACGTGCCGCCCGGCACCCGGCTGGCGCTGGTCGGGCCGTCGGGCGCGGGCAAGTCCACGCTCGGGCGGCTGCTGGCCGGGCTGTACGCGCCGCGGACCGGCGAGGTCACCCTCGGCGGGGCCGCGCTGGCCCGGATGCCCGCCGAGCGCGTGCGGGAGCACGTCGCCCTCGTCAACCAGGAGCACCACGTCTTCGTCGGCACCCTCCGCGACAACCTGCGGCTGGCCCGTCCGACGGCCGGCGACGGCGAACTGTGGGAGGCGCTGGCCGCCGTCGACGCGCAGGAGTGGGCGCGCGCGCTGGACGACGGCCTGGACACCGAGGTCGGCTCCGGCGGCTCCGTCCTGACCCCGGCGCAGGCGCAGCAACTCGCGCTCGCCCGGCTGGTGCTGGCGGACCCGCACACCCTGGTGCTCGACGAGGCGACCTCGCTGCTCGACCCGCGCGCCGCCCGCCACCTCGAACGGTCCCTGTCCCGGGTGCTGGACGGCCGTACCGTCGTGGCCATCGCCCACCGCCTGCACACCGCGCACGACGCCGATGTGATCGCCGTGGTCGAGGACGGCCGGATCAGCGAGTTGGGCAGCCACCACCAATTGGTCGAGGCGGAGGGCGCGTACGCGGCGCTGTGGCGCTCCTGGCACGGGTGAGCCTTCCACGGCGGGACGGGTGAGCCTTCCGCGGCGGGTGGAGGTGAATGTCGGCAGTGCGCGGCGCGGATGTCGCAGCGTCACGTGTCGCGACCCGTGGAGCCAGGAGGAGGTCGGTCCCCGCGGTCGTAGGCTTCCTGCGAGGCTGATACGTCGCCGAGGTGCGCGATCGACCATTCCTCCAGCGCGCGCAGCGGCCCGCGCAGGGTGCGGCCCGCCTCGGTGAGCGCGTACTCGACGCGGACCGGGACTTCGGGGTGGACGGTGCGGCGCACCAGCCCGTCCCGTTCGAGCCCGCGGAGGGTCTGGGTGAGCATCTTCTGCGAGATGCCCTCGATGCGCCGGCGCAACTCCGAGAAGCGGGCGCTGCCGTCCCAGAGGGCGCCCACGATGAGCACCGTCCAACGGTCGCCGATCCGATCCAGGATGCGGCGAGTCGGGCAGTCCGCGCGGTAGGGGCTGTCGCGGAGCATCGACTCGGCCTGGGTGGTTACCACAAAGTGCCTTCTTCCCATGGGAGAGCTGCTTTCTTACGGTAATCGCATCGCGCCGCCCGACATCACCCGTCCCGGAGAAGGGCACTTCGTGTGTCGGCGCCGTATCCGCGCCCGGCCCTCCCTGGCCACCTGACAACGTACGGAGAGACATGTCGCGCCCAGCCCGCCCGGAGGACTTCCCCCTGCCGGCCACCCGAAGCGACCTGCCGATCGTCGACTCCCACCTCTTCGACGACCTGATCCCGCCGGAGGCGGCCTTCGAGCTGACCACACCCTTACGCCGGCATCGCGAGCCCTACGTCGGCATCACCGAGAACGGCACCCCGCGCCGGGGCCTCTACCGTCTCCACCACCCGGCGGCATCCCCGAAGACCGCCGTCACGGCCGCCCGGGCCTACCTCGACGGGCTGGCGCCCCACCAGAGGGCGGTCGCCGCGCTGCCGATGGACGCCCCGGAATGGCGGTTGTGGACGAACGCGATCCCGACCTGGCACCCGAAGGGCATGCGCCTGGAGCGGCTCGCCGACCGTGACCGCGACCGCGCGCTCGCCGTCGTCGAGGCGAGCCTCAGCCCTGCCGGCTACGCCCAGGTACGAGCCGCGATGGCACTCAACGAGCACCTGGGCGAGCTCATCGACGACTACCGGGACACCCTCACCGAATTCGCCTACTGGTTCACCGTCTTCGGGACCCCTTCGGGCGACTCCCCGTGGGGGTGGCAGCTGATGGGGCATCACGTGGACCTGCACTGCGTCTTCGTCGGAGGGCAGGTGGTTCTCGCCCCCGTGTTCCTCGGCGCCGAGCCGACATCCGGGACGGGACGGTTCGCGGGCATCACGGCTTTCGGCGACGAGACGGAGGTCGCCCTTTCCTTCCGCCGCGCCCTGGACCCCGACCGGGAGGGCGAGTTCCTGATGGGTCCCTCGCTTCGCGCGGAGGACCTTCCGCCCGAACTCGCCGGCCCGTGGAAGGGCCGGCATCTCGCCGGCGCGGGCAGTGACAACCTCATCCTGGCTCCCGAGGGGATCGTCGCCGCAAGCCTGCCGGCCGACCAGCGTGACGCTCTGGTGGAGCTGATCCGGGTCTATCTCGACCGTCTCCCGCAGCCCCAGGCCGAGCGCACCCTGGCGCTCGTCCGTGAGCACTTCGACGAGACGCGGTTCGCCTGGCGCGGCGGCCACGACGACGAGTGCGCCTTCTACTACCGGATTCACTCACCCGTGCTCCTGGTCGAGTACGACAACCATCCCGGTGTCTTCCTCGCCAACCCCGAGCCCGCCCGCTTCCACGTCCACACCATCGTGCGAGCCCCCAACGGCAACGACTACGGACGTGATCTCCTCGCCCATCACTACCGGCTCCACCACGGCGGTTGACCGGGGCGGAACGGAGACCAGTCCCTGGCGGCCGGGCTACCGCCGTTCCCCGGCCGCCAGCCGGTGAAGCGTCCACCCGCGCCCCCGCGGATCGAGCGGCCGGGTGGCGGCGGTGAAGACCTCCGCGGCGCGGCGGTTGATCCCGCACCTCACCCGCGGTGCGGCGCTGTCCGACGCCAACGCCCTGCTCGGCATGGCCGCGTCCGCGACGTCCATCGCAGGCCCGATGCTCGCCGGCGTCCTGACCGCGGTCAGCGGCCCGTCCTGCGTACTCGCCCTGGACGCGGCCGGCTACGCCGTCAGCGTCGTCGGGCTCCTCCTGCTGCCGCGTGCGGCCCCGCCGCCCGAACCCGCCGCGTCCTTCACGGCGGCCCCGCGGAGCCGCCGGCCGATGAGGAGGCGGCCGGCCGAACTAGCCGAACAGCCCGAGGGCGCCGACGGCGCAGGCGCCGCCCGCCACGAAGAACACCGGGGTGAGGATCTTGATCTCCACCCAGCTCCCGGCCCGGAAGCGCATGAACTTCGGCGGACCCAGCGGGTGCCAGCGCCTGCGGCCGACGGGTATCGGCCACAGAATCGGGCAGCCGGAGACGGTCAGCGCGTCGCCGAGGCAGTGCACCAGCGCGCCGAGCACGATCGGCATGCCGATCCACATGTAGTGCTGGCCGGGCTCGGTGAACAGCCACGCCTTGCCGTTGCCCGGGTCGTCCAGCACGTCGGCGAGCATCCACGCGCTCGTCGCACCCAGCAGCCACACCAGGACGTGGCTGGAGGCGCGTGCCTGCCGCCACAGCAGGCCGTCCACCGCGAGCACCATGTGCACGAAGAGGATCGCCAGCACCGCCCACCGGCCACCGTAGACGGCCAGCGCCGAGAAACCGACGCCGAGCAGCGCCGCCCACAGCCAGGTGTGGGTCAAGGTCCGGTGGCCGCCGGCCCGGCGGGGGTCGCCACTCTTCCGGGTCGCCTTGTAGGTGACGTGGGAGAGCGAGTCGATGAACTTGCAGGCCAGGTGGGACAGCGGACCGAAGGCCCGGGAGATGGTCGCCGCCTGGTGGTCCAGGTCGGGCGCGAGGGCCGCACCCGCACAGATCAGCGCACCCACCACGAGAGTCGGCCACGGCATCGGATCGCCGAGGCCGGCCGCGATGGCGCCGACACCCAACCAGGCCGTCGCTCCCGACAGCGAGTGTGCTGGTCCCATCATGGTCTGGCGATACCCCCGATTCGGCCGCCCACAGGCGGAGTTGACACGTGGCCGACGCCACACCCTACCCGTGGTGATCATCGGCTTCACCGCCGGTTCCGCCCTTGGGCGTCCGGACGGGCAAGATGGAGGGGTGACCCTTATCGATCAGCTCCCTTCCGAAGCCGACCCCGATGCCCTCTTCGAAGCGTTCTCGACGTGGGCCGAGGGCCAGGGCATCGCCCTCTACCCGGCCCAGGAGGAGGCGCTGATCGAGGTGGTCTCGGGGGCGAACGTGATCCTCTCCACCCCCACCGGCTCCGGAAAGAGCCTGGTGGCGGCGGGTGCGCACTTCGCCGCGCTGGCCCGCGACGAGGTCACCTTCTACACCGCGCCGATCAAGGCGCTGGTCTCCGAGAAGTTCTTCGACCTGTGCAAGATGTTCGGCACCGAGAACGTCGGCATGCTCACCGGCGACGCCTCGGTCAACCCGGACGCCCCGGTGATCTGCTGCACCGCCGAGGTGCTCGCCTCGATCGCGCTGCGCGACGGGCGGACCGCCGACGTCGGCCAGGTCGTCATGGACGAGTTCCACTTCTACGCCGAACCGGACCGTGGCTGGGCGTGGCAGATCCCGCTGCTGGAGCTGCCGCAGGCGCAGTTCGTGCTGATGTCGGCGACGCTCGGCGACGTGGCCCGGTTCGAGGAGGACCTGACCCGGCGCACCGGGCGTCCCACCGCGGTGGTCAGGTCCGCGACCCGGCCGGTGCCGCTGAGCTACGAGTACCGCACCACGCCGCTGACCGAGACCCTCACCGAGCTGCTGGAGACCCGCCAGTCGCCGGTGTACATCGTGCACTTCACGCAGGCCGCCGCGGTGGAACGGGCGCAGGCGCTGATGAGCATCAACATGTGCACACGCGCCGAGAAGGACGCCATCGCCGAGCTGATCGGCAACTTCCGCTTCACCACCGCCTTCGGCCGCAACCTCTCCCGCTACGTGCGGCACGGCATCGGGGTGCACCACGCGGGGATGCTGCCGAAGTACCGCCGGCTGGTGGAGAAGCTGGCGCAGGCCGGGCTGCTGAAGGTGATCTGCGGCACCGACACCCTCGGCGTCGGCGTCAACGTGCCGATCCGCACGGTGCTGTTCACCGCGCTGACGAAGTACGACGGGCAGCGGGTGCGGGTGCTGCGGGCCCGGGAGTTCCACCAGATCGCCGGGCGGGCCGGGCGGGCCGGCTTCGACACCGCCGGGTTCGTGGTGGCGCAGGCTCCCGAGTACGTGATCGAGAACGAGAAGGCGCTGGCCAAGGCCGGCGACGACCCGAAGAAGCGCCGCAAGGTGGTGCGCAAGAAGGCACCGGAGGGGTTCGTCGGCTGGGGGCAGAACACCTTCGAGAAGCTGATCGCCTCCGAGCCTGAGGCGCTGACCTCCCGCTTCCGGGTCACGCACGCGATGCTGCTGTCGGTGATCGCCCGGCCGGGCAACGCCTTCGACGCGATGCGGCACCTGCTGGAGGACAACCACGAGGACCGCAGGTCCCAGCTCCGGCACATCCGGCGGGCCATCGCGATCTACCGCTCGCTGCTCGACGGCGGTGTGGTGGAACGCCTCGACGAGCCGGACGCCGAGGGCAGGATCGTCCGGCTCACCGTCGACCTCCAGCAGGACTTCGCGCTCAACCAGCCGCTGTCCACCTTCGCGCTCGCGTCCTTCGAGCTCCTCGACCCCGACTCCCCCTCCTACGCCCTGGACATGGTCTCCGTGGTGGAGTCCACCCTCGACGACCCCCGCCAGATCCTCGCCGCCCAGCAGAACAAGGCGCGCGGCGAGGCGATCGCCGAGATGAAGGCCGACGGGGTGGAGTACGAGGAGCGGATGGAGCGGATTCAGGACGTCTCCTACCCCAAGCCGCTGGAGGAGCTGCTCCTGCACGCCTACGGCGTGTACCGCAAGAGCCACCCGTGGGTCGGCGACCACCCGCTGTCGCCGAAGTCCGTCATCCGCGACATGTACGAGCGGGCCATGACCTTCTCGGAGTTCGTCTCCAACTACGAGCTGGCCAGGACCGAGGGCATCGTGCTGCGCTACCTGGCCGGCGCCTACAAGGCGCTGGACCACACCGTGCCCGACGACCTGAAGTCGGAGGACTTCCAGGACCTCACGGCCTGGCTCGGCGAGCTGGTGCGGCAGGTCGACTCCAGCCTGCTCGACGAGTGGGAGCAACTGGCCAACCCCGAGGTGGAGAGCGCCGAGGAGGCCGCCGAGCGCGCCGACCAGGTCAAGCCGGTGACCGCCAATGCCCGTGCCTTCCGGGTGCTGGTCCGCAACGCCCTCTTCCGCCGGGTCGAGCTGGCGGCGCTGGAGAAGTACCACCAGCTCGGCGAGCTGGACGCCGAGTCCGGGTGGGACGCTGACGCCTGGGCCGACGCCATGGACGCCTACTGGGACGAGTACGACGACCTCGGTACCGGGCCGGACGCCCGTGGGCCGAAGCTGCTGCTCATCGAGGAACAGCCGGAGCACGGCCTGTGGCGGGTCCGGCAGACCTTCGCCGACCCCAACGGCGATCATGGCTGGGGCATTTCGGCGGAGGTGGACCTGGCGGCCTCCGACGAGGAGAGCCGCGCGGTGGTCCGGGTCACCGACGTCGGCGAACTGTGAGGGCCGCCGCGCACCCCACCACCAGCCGTACCCCCAGTACCCGCACTCGCATCCGCTGACCGGTTTCTGCGCCCCAGCAGCCGCAGCAGCCCCCGCAGGCCCGGCCGGCCGTCGTCGCCAGAACCGTCCGGCCGGGCCGGGCCGGCGGCGCCGTCGACACCGGCGCGTTCCGCGCCATCCGCGCCTTCCCCGACCTCAGCGGCAAGCTCGTCCGGCAGCGGAAGCGGGCGCGGAACCAGCGGCGCCGTGGCAGACAGTGGCACGGGCCATGACGCAGGCTCCGCAGCGAGTTCCGCGGCGGCGCCGACGGCCCGGCCCGGTGCCGGCCGCAGTTCCCTTGCCCGGCCGAGCGCGTCGGCCAGGGCCACGAGGGCCAGCGCGATCTCGTCCGGATGGTCGGCGGTGCTGATCACCTTGATCTGCTCGGGCGTGGCCAGACCGGGACGGCCAGGTGGCAGGGCCGCCCGCAGTTTGCGCAGATGCGCGCGTTCGTAAGGGTCGGGCAACGCGCTGTCGACGAGCTCCGGCCCGAGCAGCGCCGACCACACGGCGGCTTCGTCCCACGCGTCGTAGGTGTCGCGCACGAGTTGGGCGACACGGCGGGAACGCCAACCGCGGGCCCGCTCGTCCTCACCGTCGGCCACCGCCGCCCGCAGCCCCTCGGGCAGGGGGCCGCTCAACAGCGCCGGGCAGCGCTCGGCGAGCACCGGAAGGTCCCGGGCCAGGTACATCCACACCAGCGCGTGATATCGGTTCACATACCAGCGGACCGGGCGGATGTGCCCCACCCTGGCCAGCCGGACGAACCGCTCCCGGCCCACACCGAGTTCCTTCGCCGCCTCGGCGCTGCCGACCAGCCTGATCCGGTCGAGCAGGGGCAGCGGGTGGCCGTCCTCGGCGACGAGCCGGTCCACCTCGTCCGATCTGACCTTCCAACTGCGCGAGCCGCAGGCGACGGTGGGGACCTCCCCGATCTGCACGGCGAGGTCGAACTCGTCGTAGTCAAGGCCGAGCGCGTCCCGGGCGCGGGCGAGCGTCATCAAGGGGCCGTCCGGCACCTCCGGGGGCGGGCCGTCCGCCACGAGCCGGTCCTGCCGCACCCGCTCCGGCCCACCGCGGTCCGGCCCGACGCTCTCCGGCCCCGCCCCGCCCGGTCCACCCGCCCCGCCCGGTCCATCAGGTCCACCGCGAACCGGACCACCGTGGCCCGGAAGTCCACGGTCCACACGGCGCCGATCCTGCTTCGACCGCGCGACCCGCGCCCGGTCCGCGCCCGCCCGTCCGACCCGTTCCTGCCGCTGCTGCCGCTGCTGCGTCGCACCCATGTCCATCACCTTCCGCGAAGCTCGATCACTGACAGTGACCAAACTAGCGCGAAAGGCCGGCACCCCGCGGAGAGCCTGTGGATAACTCCGAAAACAGGACGAACCCGCAGGTCAGGCGCGTGTCGTTCCGGACTGCCGAGGTGCGACACCGAGATGTTCGCCGACCCGCCGCACCAGCCGGGTCATCTCGTACGCGACCTGGCCGATGTCCGCGTCCATCCCGCTGAGCACCGACAGGCAACTGCCGTCGCCCGCCGCCGTGACGAAGAGGAAACCCTCCTCGAACTCGATCATGGTCTGCCGCACCCCGCCGGTGCCGAACTGCCGGCCGGCGCCCTTGGCGAGGCTGTGGAAACCCGATGACACAGCGGCCAGGTGCTCGGCGGTCGGCCGGTCGAGATCACCGCTGGCACCCGTGACCAGGCCGTCGTTGGACAGCACGAGCGCGTGCTGCACGTGCGGCACCCGCTTGGTCAGGTCATCGAGCAGCCATGCGAGCCCGTTGCCCACCGTCATGGCCTACCTCCCGTCTCCGCTGCGCTACGCAGCCTGGTACGCCGGGCACGCGAGGGCAAGCCCCTCCCGGTGGCGAGCACGATCGGACGGGAGTTCGCCCGGCCGCGGACGGACGGAATCAGCCACCGCGCGGGGCGTACATGATCACGCCGACCCCGACGAGGCAGACCACCGCGCCGATCACGTCGAAGCGGTCCGGCCGGTAGCCGTCGAGGATCATGCCCCACACCAGCGATCCCGCGACGAACACCCCGCCGTACGCCGCCAGGATGCGCCCGAAGTCCCCGCTCGGCTGGAGCGTCGCGACGAATCCGTAGCAGCCGAGGGAGACGACACCCGCGGCGATCCAGCCGATTCCGCGGTGCTCGCGCAAGCCCTGCCAGATCAGCCACGCGCCGCCGATCTCCAGAACGGCGGCCAGCAGGAACAATGCGACGGAGCGCAGCGTGATCATGCGACCATGATGCATGGCCGGAATGGAGCGCGGAAACGAGCAGGTGCGGGAGTTCTTCGCGGCACGGGCCGCCGGCTGGGAAGGTCGTTTTCCCGGCGACGGCCCGGCGTTCGCGGCCGTGGTCGCCGAGTTGGAACCGCGGCAGGGCGACACGGTGCTCGACGCGGGATGCGGTACGGCGCGTGCGCTGCCGCAGTTGCGGACCGCGGTCGGCCCCGAGGGCGTCGTCGTCGGCGTGGACCTGACCTCCGAGATGCTGCGGGAGGCCGTGTCGCTCGGCCGCCGGGCGCATGGGGTGCTGGTCGAAGCCGACTGCGGGCGCCTGCCGTTGGCGGCGGGCACGTTCGACGCCGTGCTCGCCTCGGGGCTGGTGCACCACCTCCCCGACCCCGCCGCCGGCCTGCGCGAACTCGCCCGCGTGACCAAGCCGGGCGGCCGTCTCGCGCTCTTCCACCCGCTCGGCCGCGCCGCCCTCGCCGCCCGCCACGGCCGCCCGCTCTCGCCCGACGACATGCGCGCCCAGCCCCGACTCGGCCGGCTGCTCGCCAGCACCGGGTGGGAACTGCTGCTCCTCGACGACTCCGACGCGCGCTATCTGGCGCTGGCGGTCAGGAAGCCCTGAACGACCGGGCGGAACCTCCCGCGGCGAAGCCGCTGTTCACCGCCGCCGCACCCCCGACCGCACCGCATGCCCCGACCGCGCGGCACGCCCCGACCCCGGCGCCCGGCGGACATCGGTATGGGTGGGGTCCTCGCAGGCGAGCGCCCTCTCGACCGGCACGCCCGTGGCCGCCGCGTGTACGAGCCGTTCCCGGACCTCGCGCGGGGTGCGCGGACGGTATCCGGGCCCGTCCAGGCAGCACATGCAGGTGGGCGCGAACCGGAGCCCCGCGGCCAGCACGGCGGCCAGGGCGCGCCAACCGGCGGTGTCCCGCTTGCGCGGCACGGCGAGTTGCGCGCCCGCGTCCACGAGCGCGCCGCCGCAGCGCGGACAGACGTCCCCGCGAACGCCGTTGCCCTGCTTCTTCCACGAAGCGCGGCACGACACGCAGACGAAGTGGGAGCGCATGATCCGGGCCATGGCCGCGATCGTAGGCGCCAACTCCCCCCTGCTGCCAACGATTTGCGTCGAGCACGCGCCTTCCTGCGCGTCACCGGAAGGCCGCACGCACGTTTTCCTCACTTCCAGGCCCCTCGACGCGGAGGTTACCCGCTGGTTAGGGTGCGGCGGACCGGGCGGTGACAGGGAGGCAGGGATGGACGGCAACGCGCAGGACACGCCGGAGGAGGACGCGCTGCTTGTGCTGACGGCGGCGATGCTGACGCCGGGCGGTTTCCCTGGGGTGCTGGGCGACGACTACCCCGCGGCATGCTTGCGTTTGGGGCTCGAACCGCTGGCCGGCGGCTACGGGCTGGTGTTCGGTCAGGACTCCGCCGGGGCGCGCTGGACCGTGGCCACGACCGACGCCGCGATGGTCGCGTGCGCGCTCGCCGCGTGGGACTGCGGACTCGAGTACGACCTGTCGCCGGACGAGAGCACCATGGTCGCGTCCCTCCCGGGTTGGCCGCTGCCGGTCGCCGTCGCGGCGCCGGGCGTCCCCGCGCCGCACGACCCCGACGAGACGGCCGGCGCGGGTCCCGCTCTCGCCCCGCCCGACACATCGGTGTGGGGGCCGCAGCAACGGCGGTTGGGCGCCGACGAGATAGCGATCCGTTGGCGCGAATGGCGCGACCAGATCGGCTCCGCCGCCGAGAACACCGCGGACGCGGACACCAGCGGCGACGCCCCCGCCACGAAGGCACCCGACGCACCCGCCGCACCCGCCGCACCCGAGAGCAGCCACGCACCCGCCACGCGTACCGGCACCGCCACCGACACCGACGTGGAGACCCCCGTCCCCGCCCTCTCCCACGACGGGGTCCGGCGAGCCCTGGAAAGCGCCGAGGCGTACACCCGCGAGCCCCCTCCGCCCGGCCGGGTCCGCACCACGTACGGGGCGGTGCGCGCCGACGGGCCCGGCTGGAGCCTGGTGGCCAGGACGGACGACATGGCGTTCGTGCTGCTGGACGACGCGCCCGGCGAGGTCCTGCCGGTGGGGCGCGGTCCGGCGTTGCCGCCGCTGCTCGAAGCCCTCGGCCGGCTCGCCACCGCCGAGGTCAGGTCGGGCTGACGCCCCGGGTGTCGGCGCCGCCCGCCGTGCGCGCGATGTCGGCGGCCACCGTGTCCGCCGCCTTGCGCGCGGCGACCAGCACGGGGTCCCACACCGGCGAGAACGGCGGGGCGTAGCCGAGGTCGAGATCGACCATCCGCCCGACGGTCATCCCCGCGGTGAGCGCGACCGCACCGACGTCCACGCGCTTGGCGGCGCCCTCCCCGCCGACGATCTGGAGGCCGAGCAGCCGTCCTGTGCCGCGCTCGGCGAGCATCTTGACGGTCATCAAGGCCGCCTGGGGGTAGTACCCGGCACGGCTGGTGGACTCGATGACCGCACTGACGAAGTCGAGGCCCGCGGCCCTGGCCTGGGACTCCTTGAGGCCGGTCCTGGCGATCTCCACGTCGCACACCTTGCTGACGGCGGTGCCGACCACACCGGGGAACGTGGCGTAGCCACCGCCGATGTTGGTGCCGATGATCCGGCCGTGTTTGTTGGCGTGGGTGCCCAGCGCGATGTGCTGCCAGGCGCCGGAGACGAGGTTGAGCACTTCGACGCAGTCCCCGCCGGCCCAGATCCGCTCGGTGTCGCGCACCCGCATCGAACGGTCGGTGAGCAGCCCGCCATGCGTTCCCAGCGGGAGTCCCGCGTCGCGGGCGAGCGCGGTGTTCGGCCGGACGCCGAGGCCGAGGACGACCAGGTCGGCGGGGTACTCCGCGTCGTCGGTGGCGACGGCGCGGGCCCGCCCGTCGGCGCCGGTGAGCACCTCGCGGGCGGCGGCGCCGGAGACGACGGTGACGCCGAGTCCTTCGAGGGCCTTGCGCACCAGACGCCCCATGTCGGGGTCCAGTGTGGTCATCGGCTGCGGGTTGCGGTCGACGAGGGTGACGTCGAGGCCGTGCCGCAGCATCGCCTCGGCCATCTCGACGCCGATGTAGCCGCCGCCGACCACCACGGCCCGCCGCACCCCGTCGCGGTCCAGGCCGCGCAGTACGGCCTCGCCGTCGTCCAGGGTCTGCACCCCGAAGACACCGGGCGCGTCGATGCCCGGGATCGGCGGCCGTACGGGCAGCGCACCGGTGGCGATCACCAGATGGTCGTAGCCCGTCCACCGCTCGCGGCCGTCGGCGTCGCGCACCAGGACACGGGCGCCGTCGCGGTCGATCTCCGTCACCTCGGTGCCCAGGCGTACGTCGATACCGCGGTCGCGGTGCTCGGCGGCGGTGCGGGCGACCAGCGCGTCGGGGCCGGTGGTGTCGCCGGCGATCCAGTACGGGATGCCGCAGGCGCTGTAGGAGACGTGCCGGCCGCGCTCGAATGCGACGATCTCCAGGTCGTCGGCCGGCCTGCGGCGACGGGCCTGGGAGGCGGCGGACATGCCGGTGGCGTCGCCACCGACGACTACGAGGCGTTCGGTCATGGGGCGAAGGGTGCCTCTCGTCCGAGGGCCTGCGCGTCGGGGACCTGTCCGTCGGGGACCTGTCCGCCGAGGACCGGCCCGTCGAGAGTCCGCGCTCCGGGCGCCTGACTCTCCAGGGCGGCTCCTTCGGGGGCGGCGAGCTCGTCCCTGGCCGCCATGAGGGCGAAGCCGAGCAGGTTCAGGCCGCGCCAGGCGTCGGGGCGCTCGGCGCGGTCGTCGTCGGCGGCCAGGCCGATACCCCAGACCCGGTCCAGCGGGCTGGCCTCGACCAGCACCCGGCGGGCCGTACCGAGCAGGTAGGCCCGCAGGTCGGGGTGCTGGCCGAACTTGTGCACGCTGCCCGCGACGACCAGAGCGAAGCGCTCCCGCTCCCACACCGCCTCGTCGAAGCCGCGGACGCTTCGGCCCACGGACTTCGCGGACTTCGGGTGGCCGGCGGCGACCGCGCGGCGCGCCGCGTCCTCGTCGCCGAACAGCCGGGCCTTGCCCGCCATCATCCAGTGCTCGGCGGTGGCATAGGTGACGCCGTCCACCGTGAAGGGGGCCGGCCACCACTGGCTGAGGCAGCCCGGGCCGACGCTGCCGTCGCGCTGCGGGCGGTGGCCCCAGAAGTGCAGGTACTTCACCCGGGTGCCGGATGCCACAAGGGCGGCCAGTTCGGGGACGGAGCGCACGGCGCCGGCCTTGGACACCGGGGGGCGCCCCGGAGCGGCTGCGGGGGTATCGGCCGTCATGGGCGGGTTCAGACCTTTTCCAGTGGGCGGTGCGGTGCGGCGGGCAGCTCGACGGCGATCGGGTCGCCTGGGTGTACGACGCCGCCCTCGAGGACGACGCTCATCACACCGCCCTTGCGGATGATCGCCCCTGCCTCGTCACGGCCGACGACCTGCTTGAGCAGGCCGCTGCGGAACGTCTCGATCTGAGCGCAGGGATTGCGCAGGCCGGTCAGCTCGATCACGGCGGCGGACCCGAGCCGAAGCCGGGTGCCCGCGGGCAGGTCGAGGATCGCGAGGCCGCTGGTGGTGATGTTCTCGCCGAGTTCGCCGGGCCCTACGTGGTACCCGGCCGCGCGCAGTTCGTCGAACAGTTCGGCATGGATGAGATGCACCTGCCGAAGGTTCGGCTGGGTGGGGTCCCGGGCCACCCGCGACAGGTGCTGGACGGTGACGCCGAGGTGCGCGTCGCCCTCGATACCGAGCCCGGCGAGCAGCCGGACGCTGTCCTGGTTGACCTTGCTGAACCGGTGCGTGGCGTCACGGCTGACCGCGACGACGGAACCGCTGAGCATGAGGTTTTTTCCCCTCGATCGGATTCCCTGACCCGACGCTTCATCCTATCGAGGGGACCGCGCGGTCAGCGACCGATTTGCCGGCGGCTCACCCGGCGCAGCCGGCGCCGCTGGGAGGAGTCGAGCGTGAAATACGCGACGGCCGGCACGCCGATCACGACCAGGAAGAACACCCACCAGGGAATCCAGGCGAGCAGGATCAGCCCCACCACCACGCCGCCGATGGCGACCTTCGTACGATTCGTCATGCTCCCCAGCCTCCGTCTCACGGCGGCCCGCGCCGCGCGCTCACCGTACCTATCCAGTGGAACGCGCCGCGAGCCCTCCTGGTTCCCCGGGCCCCGCGACGCAAGACCCGGCGGGTAAAAACCGGGCAAGGCATCACGGGTGTCGCCCGGGATGTAAGGGGTGCCCCTCCTGGGTCGTGGAGCTTACTTGCCGCCGGTCAGGCCGGCCCGGCGCAGGGCGTCGGCCATCGCACCGCTCGGCGCGGGCTGACCGGAGCCACCGCGCCGCCCGCCGCCCTGGCCGCCGTTGCCGCCCCGACCGGCGCCCTGACCGCCCTGACCGCCATTGCCGCCGTTGCCACCGCGACCGCCGCCCTGACCGCCGCGACCGCCCTGGCGCGGCGGCCCACCACGCCGCTCGCCGCCCTGCCGTTCGCCACCGCGCTGATCGCCGCCGCGCGGGCGCGCCTCGTCCTGGAGCCGCAGCGTCAGCGAGATCCGCTTGCGCGGCAGGTCCACGTCGAGGACCTTGACGCGCACGATGTCACCGGATTTGACGACGTCGTGCGGGTCGGACACGTAGGAGTCGGACAGCGCGGAGACGTGCACCAGGCCGTCCTGGTGGACGCCGACGTCGACGAACGCACCGAACGCCGCCACGTTGGTGACCACGCCCTCCAGCAGCATCCCCGGCCGCAGGTCCTTCATCTCCTCCACGCCGTCCTTGAAGGTCGCGGTCTTGAAGGCGGGGCGGGGGTCGCGGCCGGGCTTCTCCAGCTCGGCGAGGATGTCCGTGACGGTCGGCAGGCCGAACGAGTCGTCCACGAACTCCTGCGGCCGAAGGGCCCGCAGCACCGCGCCGTTGCCGATCAGCGCCGGGATCTCGGTCCCCGCGCTCGCGCTGATCCGCCGCACCACCGGATACGACTCCGGGTGCACGCTGGAGGCGTCCAGCGGGTCGTCGCCGCCCTGGATGCGCAGGAAGCCCGCGCACTGCTCGTACGCCTTCGGGCCGAGCCTGGCGACGTCCTTGAGGTCCTTGCGGGTACGGAACGGGCCGTTGCTGTCACGGTGCGCGACGATGTTGCCGGCCAGGCCTTCGGTGATGCCCGACACCCGGCGCAGTAGCGGCACGGACGCGGTGTTCACATCGACACCGACGCCGTTGACGCAGTCCTCGACGACCGCGTCCAGGGAGCGCGACAGCTTCACCTCGGACAGGTCGTGCTGGTACTGGCCGACGCCGATGGAGCGCGGGTCGATCTTGACCAGTTCGGCGAGCGGGTCCTGGAGGCGGCGGGCGATGGAGACCGCGCCGCGCAACGAGACGTCCATCTCGGGCAGTTCGGCCGAGGCGTACGCCGAGGCGGAGTAGACCGAGGCGCCGGCCTCGGAGACGACCGCCTTGGTGAGCTTCAGATCCGGGTGCGCCTTGATCAGGTCGGCGGCGAGCTTGTCGGTCTCGCGGGAGGCGGTGCCGTTGCCGATCGCGATCAGGTCCACCCGGTGGGCGGCGGCGAGCCGGGCGAGTGCGGCCAGGGACTCGTCCCAGCGGTTGCGGGGGGCGTGCGGATAGATCGTGTCGGTGGCGACGACCTTGCCGGTGCCGTCGACCACCGCGACCTTGACGCCGGTGCGCAGGCCCGGGTCGAGACCCATGGTGGCGCGGGTGCCGGCGGGGGCGGCGAGCAGCAGGTCGCGCAGGTTGGCGGCGAAGACCCGGACGGCCTCGTCCTCGGCCTGCTGCCGGAGCTGGACCCGCAGGTCGATGCCCAGCCGGACCAGGAAGCGGGTGCGCCAGGCCCACCGGACGGTGTCGGCGAGCCACTGGTCGGCGGGCCGGCCGCGGTCGGTGATCCCGAACTGCTGGGAGATGCGCCGCTCGAAACTGGTCGGGCCCTCGGCGGGCTCCTCGGGCTCCAGGGTGAGGTCGAGGACCTCCTCCTTCTCGCCGCGCAGCATCGCCAGCACCCGGTGGGAGGGCAGCTTGGTGAACGGCTCGCCGAAGTCGAAGTAGTCGGCGAACTTCGCGCCGGACTCCTCCTTGCCGTCGCGCACCTTGGCGACCAGCCGGCCGCGGTTCCACATCCGGGTGCGCAGTTCTCCGACGAGGTCGGCGTCCTCCGAGAAGCGCTCGGTCAGCACGGCCCGGGCGCCCTCCAGTGCCGCCGCCGCGTCCTCGACGCCCTTGTCGGCGGACACGTATCCGGCCGCCTCGGCCTGCGGGTCGAGGCCGGGGTCGGCAAGCAGAGCGTCGGCAAGCGGTTCGAGACCGGCCTCGCGGGCGATCTGGGCCTTGGTGCGCCGCTTGGGCTTGTAGGGCAGGTAGATGTCCTCGAGGCGCGCCTTGGAGTCGGCGGCCATGATCTGGGCGCGCAGCGCGTCGTCGAGCTTGCCCTGCGCGTCGATGGACTCCAGGACGGCGGTGCGGCGCTCGTCCAACTCCCGCAGGTAGCGCAGCCGCTCCTCCAGGGTGCGCAACTGCGCGTCGTCCAGGGTGCCGGTCGCCTCCTTGCGGTAGCGGGCGATGAACGGCACGGTCGCACCGCCGTCCAGCAGGTCGACCGCCGACCTGACCTGTCCTTCGCGTACGCCAAGCTCCTCGGCGATCCTGGCTTCCACCGACACGTTGCCGCTGATGATCTCGCTCCTAAGCTCGCCTGCCGGGCGGCGCTTCCCGCGCACCGCCCCGCGTGTGTCTTGCATCGTAGACGCCGGGCGGCGGTGGACGTCGTTGGCCGCACCAGGAGCGGTAGGTGCACCCGAACGCCCGCGCGGTCCGGCCGCGCCGCGGCACGCGGGCCGGCCGGTGCGGGCAGGACGCGCGGCTCAGGTCGGCTTCTTCTCGAACCAGTGGTCCGCGTAAGGGCTTTCGGTGTACGCCTCGATCTCGCGGTAGCCGGGCCGGGCGCACAACGCGCGGGCCTCGACCAGGTCGTTGCGGGTGTCCAGGAGGACGCGCGTGGCGACGGGATGGGGGCTCGCGGTACTGCTCCGGTCGGGGTGGTCGGGCGAGGTCACGGCGCCGTCCTGGCAGTAGCGGGGTGGGGTTATCCCCCGGTTCTCCGTGGGGCCGCCCCAGGGGAAGCCGGGTGATGGCGCCATGGCCGCGGGCCGCGCCGGTTCCTAGCGTCAGGAGTGCGGCCGACGAAGGCCGCCCACCGACTTTTCCGGCCCGCGGCACACACGCGGTGCGGAACCATGCCCGAGGAGCGCCCATGCCGCCTGCCAGCCGCACTCTCGCCGTCGCGCCGCCCGTGCCGCCGCCTGTCGCACCTGTCGCGCCTGCGGCAGCGCCGACTGCCACGCCAGCCGTCCCACGCGCGCAGGAACGGGCCCCGGGCAGCGAGTTCGCCCCGCTGCTGCGGCAGATCAAGGACGCCGGCCTGCTGCGGCGCAGGCGCGGGCACTACGCGCTGTCGCTGGCGGTGAACCTGCTGGCCTTCGCCGCGGTGTGGGCGGCGGTCTTCCTGGTCGGCGAAACCGGGTCGTGGTGGGTGCTCGCGCTGGCGCTGCCGGCAGCGGTGCTGTCGGCCCGCACCGGCTTCGTCGGGCATGACGCCGGGCACCAGCAGATCGCGGCGGGCCGGCGGGCGAACCGGGTGATCGCGCTGCTGCACGGCAACCTGCTGCTGGGGATGGGCGCCGCCTGGTGGTCCGACAAGCACAACAAGCACCACGCCAACCCCAATCACGTCGGCAAGGACCCGGACGTCGAGGTGGGCGCCTTGGTGTGGACACGGGCTCAGGCGATCGAACGGAAGGGCTTCGCGCGCTTCCTGACGAAGTACCAGGCGTGGCTCTTCTTCCCGATGCTGCTGCTCGAAGGGCTGGCGCTGAAGGTCGCCAGCTTCCAGGACCTGCGCCGGCTGGACCGCCGGGAGCGGCTGGTGGAGGGCGGCCTGCTGGTCGCGCACCTGGCGGGATACGCGGCACTGCTGCTGACCGCGCTGTCCCCGGCGCAGGCGATCGCGTTCGCGGCCCTGCACCACGCGCTGTTCGGGGTGCACCTGGGGTGCGCGTTCGCGCCCAACCACAAGGGGATGGCGATGCCCGAGGAGGGCTCGCGCTGGGGCCACCTGCGGCGCCAGGTGCTCACCTCGCGCAACGTACGCGGCAACCCGGTGACCGACTTCTTCCTCGGCGGCCTCAACTACCAGGTGGAGCACCACCTCGTGCCGAGCCTGCCGCGCCCGCACCTGCGGTTGGCGCAGCCCCTGGTCCGCGCGCACTGCGCCCGCCTCGGCATCCCGTACACCGAGACCGGGCTGATCGACTCCTACCGGCAGGCGCTGAGCCACATGCACGCGGTCGGCGAGCCGCTGCGCTGAGCGGGCCGGGACCGCGCCGGGAGCCGCGCCCTGACCGGTCGTCGGTGGCCGGGCCGGTCGTCGGTGGCCGGGCCGATTGTCGGTGGCCGGTTGTCGGTGGCCGGGGCTAGCGTGGAGGCATGGGGGAGATCGTGTACGTGCGGGGGGACGCCACCGCACCGCAGGGCAAGGGCGTCAAGGTGATCGCGCACGTCTGCAACGACCTGGGCGGCTGGGGCAAGGGGTTCGTGCTGGCGGTCTCGCGCCGCTGGCCGGAGCCCGAGACGGCCTACCGGCGCTGGCACCGCGAGCGGGCGCGCAACGACTTCGGTCTTGGCGGGGTCCAGCTCGTCCGGGTCGGCACGTACACATGGGTGGCCAACATGGTCGGCCAGCGCGGC
Source organism: Streptomyces sp. NPDC088194 (assembly GCF_040702025.1). Classification (NCBI taxonomy): domain Bacteria; kingdom Bacillati; phylum Actinomycetota; class Actinomycetes; order Kitasatosporales; family Streptomycetaceae; genus Streptomyces; species Streptomyces sp. NPDC088194. The sequence continues at coordinate 26,606 of NZ_JBFBIV010000006.1, forward strand.
ATACGCACCGGCAGCAAGGGCGTGCCGGTGCGGTACGAGGCGATCGGCACCGCGCTCGGGTCCCTGGCCGAACGGGCCCTGGAGCTGGGCGCGTCGGTGCACATGCCGCGGATCGGGTGCGGCCTGGCCGGCGGGAAGTGGGAGCGGGTCGAGCCGCTGGTCACCGCCCGGCTGGTGGAGCGCGGAATCGCTGTCACGGTCTACGACCACGACTGACGGGCCGGGCCGTGGATCGCCCGTTGCCGGCGGGGCGGGGAGCGCGCCTCACAGGTGCGCTGGCCGCTCCGCGCCGTACAGCCAGGTGGCGAAGAGCGGTCGCAGGTCCCGGGAGGTGAAACGTGCGCAGAACGCGGTGAAGTCGGCGGTGGACGCGTTGCCGTGGCGGTGCGCGGCCGGCCACGCCTTGAGCAGCCGGTCGAAGGCGGACGCCCCGAGCGTGCGGCGCAGTTCGTACAGCACCAGGGCGCCGCGGCCGTAGACAGGGGCGGCGGAGACCGCGGCCGCGTCGGGCGGGGAGGCGGGCGGGAAGGCCCAGTTGGCGCTGTCGGCGAAGGCGTCCGCGGCGCTCGCGTCGAGGGACGGGCCGCCCTCGTGCTCCTGCCACAGCCACTCGGTGAGGGTGGCGAAGCCCTCGTTGAGCCACATGTCCTGCCAGGCGGCGGGGGTGACGGAGTCGCCGAACCACTGGTGCGACAGCTCGTGCACGAGCGTGACGGGGTCGACGGCGGGCGGCGGGCCGTCGCCGGGGAAGACCGGGCGGTTCTGCGCCTCCAGCGCGTAGCCGACCCGCCCGCGCGGCAGGTGGTCGACGATCGCGCCCGCCGACGCGAAGGGGTAGGGCCCGAACAGGCCCTCCTCCCAGCGCAGTATCTCGGGGATGCGGGCCAGCGTCGCGGCGGTCTCGGCGTCGTCGGAGCGCGGGTCGACCGCGACGTACAGCGGCAGTCCGTCCGGTGTCGTCGAACGGGTGACGTCGAAGTGCCCGATGGCGACGGTCGCGAGGTAGGTGGCCATCGGCGCGGCGCTGCGCCAGTGGTAGGCGGTGCGGCCGCCGGAGGCCGGCCGGGTGGTGAGGAGTTCGCCGTTGGAGACCGCGGTGAGGTTGTGCGGGACCGTGACGGTGATGTCGTAGCCGGCCTTGTCGGAGGGGTGGTCGTCGCCGGGGAACCAGGCCATGGAGCCGACGGGTTCGCCCAGCGCGAGGGCGCCGTCGTCGGTGCGGAACCAGCCCTCGTGGGAGCCGTCCGGGTCGGTCAGCAGCCGGGGCACGCCCTGGTACTCGACGGTCGTGGTGAAGTGCGCGCCGCGCCGCGGGGGGTGGGCGGGGCTGATCCGGAGTTCGGTGCCGGCGCGGGAGGTGCGGGCCTTCGTGCCGTCGACGGTGACGCGCCGGACGTCGAGCCCGGCCAGGTCGAGGTCGAAGCGGGACAGGTCCTGGTCGGCGGTGGCGGTGAGGGTGGCGGTGCCGCGCAGCCGGCCGGAGGCGGGGTCGTAGTCGAGGTCGAGCGTGTAGTGGCCGACGTGGTAGCCGCCGTTGCCCGCGTCGGGGAAGAGCCGGTCGCCGACCCCCGGCGCGCCGGCGTCGGGGCCGCCCGCCCGGTCGCCGCCGGTGCAGGACAGGCAGCAGGCGAGCAGGCAGCCCGCGAGCAGCGGCAGCGGGACCGCGCGCGGCGGCGGGCGTAGGCGCACGCCGGCCAGCGTACGAGGTGTCCGGCCGGTAGCCGTGCCCAGGCGGCCGGTGGCGCGCCGCGGGCCTGACGACCTGGGTCCAGGCAGGCCGTAAGGCCCGTGCACCAGGAGAGCGGGGCTTACCGCGACCCTCCCGGTGCCATGGGTGCCGCCCGGTGCCCCGGGACACCGGGCGTTCGCGGACGCGTCAGTCCGCGAACCGCTCGCCGCGCTCGGCCTTGGCCACCAGCAGCGCGGGCGGCTCGAACTGCTCCCCGTACGCGGCGGCCAACTCCCGGGCGCGGGCGGTGAACCCGGCGACGCCGCCGTCGTACCCGTTGATGTACTGGAGCACTCCCCCGGTCCAGGCCGGGAAGCCGATGCCCAGCACCGAGCCGATGTTGGCGTCGGCGACGGAGGTCAGGACGCCCTCCTCGAGCAGCCGTACGGTGTCCAGGGACTCCGCGAAGAGCATGCGCTCCTGCATGTCGCGCAGCGACGACCCGGCCGCCGTCGCGGGCTCCGCCGCCCCGAAGTGCTCGGCGAGGCCCGGCCACAGCCGTGTCCTGCGGCCGTCCTCGTAGTCGTAGAAGCCTGCGCCGCCGGCGCGCCCGGTGCGGTCGAACTCGTCGACCATGCGGTCGATCACCTGCTCCGCCGGGTGCACGCGCCAGGTGCCGCCGGCCGCCTCGACCGCCGCGCGGGCCTCGGCCCGGATCTTGCGCGGCAGCGTCAGCGTCAGCTCGTCCACCAGGGAGAGCACCTTCGCGGGGTAGCCGGCCTGCGCGGCGGCCTGCTCCACGGAGGCGGCCGGGATGCCCTCGCCGACCATGGCGACGCCCTCGTTGAGGAAGTGGCCGATCACCCGGGAGGTGAAGAAGCCGCGCGAGTCGTTGACGACGATCGGCGTCTTGCGGATCTGCCGGACCAGGTCGAACGCGCGGGCCAGCGCCTCGTCGCCGGTGTCCCGGCCGCGGATGATCTCGACCAGCGGCATCTTGTCGACCGGGGAGAAGAAGTGCAGCCCGACGAAGTCGGACTGCCGCCGGACTCCTTCGGCGAGCGCGGTGATCGGCAGGGTGGAGGTGTTGGAGCACAGCAGCGCGTCCGGGGCGACCACGTCCTGGATCTCCTGGAACACCTTGTGCTTCAAGGCGGCGTCCTCGAAGACCGCCTCGATGACGGCGTCGCAGCCCGCGAGGTCGGCCGGGTCGGCGGTCGGGGTGATCCGGGCGAGCAGCGCCGCCCGCTTCTCCGGCGTGGTGCGGCCCTTGGCGAGCGCTTTGTCCAGCAGCCCGGCGGAGTACGCCTTGCCGCGCTCGGCGGCCTCCTGGGTGACGTCCTTGAGGACGACGTCGATGCCGGCGCGCGCGCAGGAGTAGGCGATGCCGGCGCCCATCATGCCGGCGCCCAGCACCGCGACCTTGGCGACCTGGCGGGCAGGCACGTCCTTGGGGCGGCTGGCACCGGAGTTGACGGCCTGCATGTCGAAGAAGAACGCCTGGATCATGTTCTTCGAGACGGGGCCGCAGGCGAGTTCGGTGAAGTAGCGCGCCTCGATGGTGAAGGCGGTGTCGATGTCGACCTGGGAGCTCTCGACGGCGGCCGCCAGGATGGCGCGCGGCGCCGGGAACGGGGCGCCGGCGAGCTGCTTGCTCAGGTTCGCCGGGAACGCGGGCAGGTTCGCGGCGAACGCGGGGCTCTTGGGGGTGCCGCCGGGGATCTTGTAGCCGGGCACGTCCCAGGGCTGCCGGGCCTCGGGGTTGGCGTGGATGAAGGCGCGGGCGCGGGCGAGCAGGTCGTCGCGGTCGGTGGCCACCTCGTGGATCAGACCGGCCGCCAGGGCGCGCTCCGGGGTGTACTGGCGGCCCTGGAGCAGCACCTTGAGCAGCGCGTCGGCGATGCCGAGCAGCCGGACGGTGCGCACCACGCCCCCGCCGCCGGGCAGCAGCCCGAGGGTGACCTCCGGGCAGCCGATCTTGCTGCCGGGGGCGTCCAGGGCGACCCGGTGGTGGCAGGCGAGCGCGATCTCGTAACCGCCGCCGAGCGCCGCGCCGTTGATCGCGGCGACGACGGGCTTGCCGAGGGTCTCCAGGCGGCGCAGGCGGCGCTTGATGCGCAGGGACCCGGCGAAGACGTTCTCGGCGGTCTCGGGGGTGGCGCGGATGAGGTCGCGCAGGTCGCCGCCGGCGAAGAAGGTCTTCTTGGCGGAGGTGACGATCACGCCGCGGATGCCGTCGAGTTCGGCCTCCAGGCGGTCGAGGGTGGCGTCGAGGGAGTCGGCGAAGGCCGCGTTCATGGTGTTCGCGGACTGCGCCGGGTCGTCGAGGACGAGGGTGACGACGCCCTCGGCGTCCTGCTCCCAGCGGATGGTGGTGGACTCGCTCATGGTCTTCGAAGCTCCGTTGGTCCGGTTGGTCCGGCGAGGTGCGGGCGAGGGGTGGAACGGCCGTGCGCGGTGGTGCGGGGCGCGAGCGGCCGCGGGGTGCGGGAGCGCGGCCGGGTCAGAGGCGTTCGACGACGGTGGCGACGCCCATGCCGCCGCCCACGCACAAGGTGGCGAGGCCGTAGCGCTGGTCGCGGCGCTCCAGTTCGTCGATGAGGGTGCCCAGGATCATCGCGCCGGTCGCGCCGAGCGGGTGGCCGAGCGCGATGGCGCCGCCGTTGACGTTGACCTTGTCGATGCTGACGCCGAGGTCGGCGGCGAAGCGCAGCACGACCGCCGCGAACGCCTCGTTCATCTCGATCAGGTCGATGTCGCCGACGCTCAGCCCGGCCTTGGCCAGCGCCTTGCGGGAGGCGGGCGCGGGGCCGGTGAGCATGATGGTCGGCTCGGAACCGGAGACGGCCGCGGACAGGATGCGGGCGCGCGGGGTGAGGCCGTAGCGCTCGCCGACCTCGCGGTTCCCGATGGCGACCAGCGCCGCGCCGTCCACGATGCCGGAGGAGTTGCCGGCGTGGTGGACGTGGTCGATCCGCTCCACCCAGTGGTACTTCTGGAGCGCGACCGCGTCGAAGCCGCCGGCGTCGCCGATGGTGGCGAAGGACGGCTTGAGGGCGGCCAGCGACTCGGGGGTGGTGCCCGGCCGCATGTGCTCGTCGCGGTCCAGGACGGTCAGGCCCGCGCGGTCCACGACCGGGACGACGGAGCGGTCGAAGCGGCCCTCCTTCCACGCCTCGGCGGCGCGCTCCTGCGACAAGGACGCGTACGTGTCGACGTCGTGCCTGCTCCAGCCGCCGATGGTGGCGATCAGGTCGGCACCGATGCCCTGGGGCACGAACCCGGTCTCGAACGACGTCATCGGGTCCATGGCCCAGGCGCCGCCGTCGGAGCCCATGGCGACGCGGGACATCGACTCCACGCCGCCGGCCAGCACCAGGTCCTCCCAGCCCGAACGGACCTTGGCCGCCGCGAGGTTGACCGCTTCGAGGCCGGAGGCGCAGAAGCGGTTCTCCTGCACGCCGGCGACGGTGTCGGGCAGGCCCGCGGCAATGGCGGCGATCCGGGCGATGTCCGAACCCTGGTCGCCGATCGGGCTGACCACGCCGAGCACGATGTCGTCGATGGCCGCGGGGTCCAGGTTCGGGAAGCGGCGGCGCAGTTCGTGGATGAGGCCGACGACGAGGTCGATCGGCTTGGTGCCGTGCAGGGAGCCGTTGGCCTTTCCGCGCCCGCGCGGGGTGCGTACGGCGTCGTAGACGTAGGCGTCGGTGCTCAACGTCGTGCCTTTCGGTGAGGGTTCGCGGGTGGGGTGGCGCTGGGTGCGTCGGACCCGGTCAGCCGGAGGGACCGCCGGCTGGTCCGGAGTCGTCGGAAGCGGGCGCGGTGTTGGCGGAAGCGGACGCGGAGCCGGCGGCAGGTACGGAGCCGGCGGGCGCGGGGTCCGCGGCTATCAGGGCGGGGGTTTCCCAGTCCCGGGCCACCTCCGCGGTGTGCGCGCCCGGAAGCGCGGGCGGGCGGCGCAGCGCGGCCGGGGTGGCGGAGAAGCGCGGCGCGGGAGCGGGTTGCACCACGCCCTCGTACGCCGCCAGGGTGCCCCGGGCCGCGAGGTGCGGGTGGTCGTGGGCCTCGCCGAGCGGCAGTACGGGCGCGACGCAGGCGTCGGTGCCGTCGAAGACGCCGGCCCACTGCTCGCGGGTGCGGGTACGGAACCGGGCGGCGACGGCCTCGCGCAGTTCCGGCCAGCGGGCGGGGTCGGTGCGCAGGGCCGCGGCCTCGGCGGGCAGGCCGAGCAGCGCGGTGAACTCGTCGTAGAAGCGCTGCTCCAGGGCGCCGACCGCCATGTGGCCGCCGTCCGCCGTGGCGTAGACGCCGTAGAAGGGGGCGCTGCCGTCCAGCAGGTTGGAGCCGCGCCGGTCCTGCCAGACGCCGGCGGAGCGCATGCCGTGGAGCATCGCGGTCAGGTGCGCGGTGCCGTCCACGATGGCCGCGTCCACGACCTGGCCGCGGCCGTGGGCGCGGGCGTGGTGGAGGGCGGCGAGCACCCCGGTGACGAGGTAGAGGGAGCCGCCCGCGTAGTCGCCGAGGAGGTTGGCGGTGGGGGCTGGTGGTCGGTCGGGGGCGCCTGCCAGGTCGAGGGCGCCGGTCACCGCGATGTAGGCGATGTCGTGACCCGCGGTGTGCGCGAGCGGGCCGTCCTGGCCCCAGCCGGTCATCCGGCCGTAGACCAGACGGGGGTTGCGGGCCAGGCAGGGCTCCGGGCCGACGCCCAGGCGCTCGGCGACGCCGGGGCGGTAGCCCTCGATGAGGATGTCGGCCCGGGCGACGAGGTCGAGGACGGCGGGCGGGCCGGTGGCGGCCTTGAGGTCCACCAGGACGGAGCGCTTGTTGCGGTTGGTGACGTCGTGGGCGGGGTCGACGCCCAGGCCCTGGCCGCCGGGGCGGTCGACGCGCACGACGTCGGCGCCCAGGTCGGCGAGGAGCATGGCGGCGAACGGACCGGGCCCGATGCCGGCGAGTTCGACGACGCGCACTCCCGCCAGCGGGCCGGGTGGGGAGCCGGCGGCCGGGTTCGACGGTTCTCGTGTCACTTCCGCGATGGTAGGAACGTGTTCCAGTTTTGGCAAGGGCTGACTGAGCGCTCGCTCAGCGGGTCGCGTGGCGACCCGGTGGGCAGATGTACCTACGCTTGAACGTCACTTCCACGACCCTTTGCGATGGAGCGTTGCCGATGAGCGCGTACGACCCGAACAACGTGAAGATCAGCCCGTCGACGTGGGTGGCCGAACAGGCCGAGCGGTACGAGTCCTCCAACGGCACGGAGGGCACCGACATGAACGGCTCGCCCTGCCTGCTCATCGACTACCTCGGGCGCCGCAGCGGCGTCTGGCACCGGACGGTGCTGATCTACGGGCGCGATGGGGAGGACTATCTGATCGTCGCGTCGAAGGGCGGTTCCGACGACCACCCGGTGTGGTTCCTGAGCGTGCGGGACAACCCCGAGGTGCACTTGCGGGTGGGCACCGAGCGCTTCGCCGCGCGGGCCGAGGTGCTCTCGCCGCAGGAGAAGGCGCGGGTCTGGCCGCATCTGGTGGAGGTCTACCCGCCGTACCAGGAGTACCAGGAGAAGACCGAGCGGGACATCCCGGTGGTCCGCCTGCGCCGGGTCTGACCGGGCCGCCTCCGCGCGACAAGTAGCGCGACAAGTAACGCGCCGAGTAAGCCGATGAGGACGAGTAAGGGGCACCCTCCCCGGAGGATGCCCCTTACTCCTTTGCTCCCCGACCCCGTACGGCCGGCCCGGCCCCGCGCGGCCCGGCGGCTACTTCCCGTGCCTCCTGCCGCGGGCGGCGAGCGACGCGGTCAGTGCCGCGAGCACCACTTCGAGCGCCAGCAGGAACATCAGGCCGAGCCCGAAGGCGTGCGGGTAGCGGGCCGGAGCCCCGTCGCCGGTCGCGCCGTAGAAGACGATGCCGATCAGCGCGATGCCGAGGGCGCCGCCGATCTGCTGGATGGTCGCCACCACTCCGGACGCCGACCCGACCAGGTCCTCCCGGACCGTGCCCAGCGCCGTGTGGGTGAGCGGCGCGATCACCAGGCCCATCCCGATACCGTCCACGGCCAGGCCCGGCACCAGCTCCCACAGGCTGCCGGTGGTGCCCGAGGCGTGCACCGCGTCCCACAGCCCGCCCAGCCCGACGGCCATCAGCAGCGCGCCGACCGGAACCGTGGCAGCGCCCATGCGGGCCGCGATGCGGTGCGCGGTGGTGGAGGTGATCAGATAACCGCCGCCGATGGACAGGAACACGGTGCCGGACTCCAGCGCGCCGAGGCCGCGGCCGGCCTGGAGGTAGAGGGCGAGGACGAGGAAGAACGAGCCCTGCCCGGTCCAGAAGACCAACTGCGCCAGGGCGCCCCACGCGAACCCCCGCTCCCGGAACAGCGCGGTGTTCAGTACCGGGTCGCCGCCCGCCCGGCCCAGCCGGCTCTGGTGCGCGACGAACGCGGCGCCGAGTATCGCCGAGCCGGCCAGGCTGAGCCAGGTCCACAGCGGCCAGCCCTGCGCGCGGCCCTGGATCAGCGGCAGGACCAGGGCGACCACGGCCGCGGTCGACAGCGCCACACCGGTGTTGTCCAGCCGCGGCCGGCGCGGAGCGCGCGACTCGGCCAGCGCCCTGGGCGCGAGCACCAGGGCGGCCAGCCCGACCGGCACGTTGATCAGGAAGCAGGCGCGCCAGCCCAGGCCGAGCACGTCCGCCTTGATCAGCAGACCGCCGATGAGCTGCCCGAAGACGGCGCCGACGCCCATCGTCATGCCGTACATGCCGAACGCGCGGGCCTGCGCCTTGCCGGTGTAGGCGGACTGGAGGATCGCGAGCACCTGGGGGCCCATCAGCGCCGCCGACAGCCCTTGCAGGACGCGGGCGGTGATCAGGGTGTCGGCGGTCGGCGCCACACCGCACGCCGCCGAGGTGACGGTGAACAAGGCCAGCCCGACCGCGAACACCCGGCGGCGGCCGAAGATGTCGCCCAGCCGGCCGGCCGTGATCAGGCCTGTCGCGACGGCCAGACCGAAGCCCGCGACCACCCACTGGATCGAGGCGGCTCCGGCGTGCAGGTCGCTCTGCATGGCGGGGATCGCCACGTTGACGATGAAGATGTCCAGGGCCGCCATGAAGGTCGCGGCCAGCAGGACCATGAGGCCCAGCCCGGACCGGCCCGAGTCCGCGGCGGGGCGGTGGGGCACGGAGGGGCTGAGGGTGGAGGAGGCCGAGGCCATGACGGTGCTCCTGTTCTTGTCTGCGGGACCGCCGGACCGTGGGGGACCACGGACCGGCCGGATCGCGGGACGCGTCCCCGGCTCCTGGGAGCCGAGTCGCTTGCGCGTTGTCCTTGCAGGTCAAGACGGTACGGAGCGAGCCGGCCGACCGAATCAGTCACGGTTAGGTACTTGCGGCGGCCGGTATCGGACACGCCGTCATGACCCGCGCGGCACGACCGGGGCGACGCACCGAGGCGACACGGCCGGACGAACGTCGGGAGCGGGCCGTACACCGGCACAACGCAGCCGGACGACTTCGGGAACGGGCCGTACACCGGCACAACGCGGCCGGACGACGTCGCGAGCGGGCCGTACACCGGCACGACACGGCCGGATGACGTCGGGAACGGGCCGTACACGGGCATGCCGGGGCCGCGCCGCGCCCGATGGGGTGCCCGCACCTCGACCGCCCGGCCATGACGCGGCTGGCCGCGCCGTCAGTGAGCCGGCCGAACCGTCAGCGCGGGCGGACGCACCGTCAGCGCGGGCTGGTGAGCAGGGGCGTGAGCGCGTCGAGCGCCTGCGTGAGCCTCGGGGTCGTGCAGTGGCGGGCGAGCCGGGCCGCGTCGCGGGCGAGGGAGCGCGCGGCGTCGTGGTCACCGGTCAGGGCGCGGGCCTGGGCGGTGCGCGCCGAGTACAGCGCGCGGTCGCGGACGAAGCAGGGGTCCTGCATCGCCAGGGCCTGCTCCAGCAGCGGGCGGGCCTCGTAGGGCAGGCCGAGGTCGAGCAGCGCCAGGCCCTGCTGGGCGGCGAGTTCGGCGGTGTCGAACCCGTACAGCCAGGGCGGGGCGGACTCGCTCTCGGCGGCGTCCAGACGGCGTTCGGCCTCGGCGGCGGCCCGCCGGAAGGCGCCCTCGGCGCCGAGCGCGGCGTGCGCGCGGGCCAGCCGGATCGCGGCCAGCGCGCGGACCGCCGAAGGGGTGCCGCCCGCGGCGCGGACCGCCGCCTCGGACGCGGCGACCGCGTCCTGCGGATGCCCGGTGATGACGGCCTGGAGCGCGAGGCCGCCCCACAGGGCGACCGCGAGCGGGCGGTCCCCTGCGGCGTGGGCGAGCCGCAGCCCGGTCAGGTAGTGGCGCTGGGCGGCGCCGTACCGGCCCCCGTCGGTGGCCGCCCAGCCGCCGAGCTGGGCGAGGTCGGCGGCGACCCGCAGCAGGCGCCGCTCGATGGCGGGGCTCTGCGGCTGCCGCTCCAACAGCCCGCGGACCAGCCGCAGATCGGCCTCGACCCGATGCCGTACGGCCGAGCCGCCGAGCCGGTCGTCCAGCCGCCGCAGCCCGAGCGCACCGGCTTCCAGCCAGTCCAGCACCCCGCTGTCGACGGTCCCGGGGGCTCCCACCTGCTCGGGCACCCGCGCGCGCCGGGCCGATCCGGGCGCCGGGCCCGGGGGCGCCGGCTGAGCGCCGCGTCCCGGCCCGACCGGCCATACGGCCACCCGGCTCGCGGGGGCGGCGGAGCGAGGACCGGTCCGCGCACCGGGAACGGCCCGTACGTCGGGACCGGGCCACGCACCGGGAACCGCCCGCGTGTCAGGGCCGGTTCGTCCCCCGCGAAGGGCGGAGCCGCGCGGCCCCGCGCTCCGCACGGGCGCGCCCGGCCCGCCGGCAGCGGGAAGTGCCCTGTCCGGGACGGGATCTGACGGTGCTGAGGGGGGTACGCAGGGCGCGGCGACGGCCGTGTCCCAGTCGGCGATCGCGTTCCGCAGCCCGATGCCCTCCGCGATCGGGAAGCCGCGGGAGTCGTCCGCCGCGTCGTCCAGGAGCGCGTCGAGGGCGGCGCAACTGCCGTCCACGTCCCAGGGCAGGCCGTCCGGCATCCCGGTGTGCGCGGGCAACCAGCGCGGCCACGGGTGTAGTTCGAGCTCGCGCGGGGCGATGCCCAGCGCGCGGGCGAGGGCGCGCTGGCTGTCGGCCTCGGGCACCACACCCCAGTGCTCCCACCGCCACACCTTCTCGCGCCGCGCGGCCATCGGTACACCGAGCACCCGCGCGTGGTCCGCGATCACCCGCGCCAGGTCCTGGTAGCTCCAGCCGTGCCGGCGTCGCACATAGGCCAGTGGATGCGTGGACGCGGCGGGCGTACCCTCTCTTGCCACGTTACTTTCGTCCATTCACCTGGTCCCCACTGGACTCACCCGTCTCATCGCGCGGCGCCCGCGCGCGACGATCAGGTTTTCGAATGTCAACTATGCCGTGTCCCACACCTGTCGGCGACCGGCCTACCCGGACGTCCCGGGTCCGAATCCGGTTCCCAAACCCCGGCAACAATACGGGACTACACCGAGACAACAGGTCCGGTCTTGTCCTGAACCGGCGCATACCGATTGGCTGTTCGCGATCACTGGACGTCACGTGCGCCGTGGAGGGCTGCCCGCGGATGACCCCACCGCCCCCACCCTTCCGCTTCAGGCGAGGCAAGGACGACGTCACCTTCGATCCCGCTTTCGGCGACGAGGACCTGGTCGCCGCCCGCGCCGCTCTCACCCAGGGCCGCTGGACGGACGTCCGCGCGCTGCTGGCTTCCACCGGTGACGACTGGGACTCGCGCGGGCACCGCCTGGTGGTCCTCGGCGAGGGCAGGTCCTCCGCCGCGTGGGCCGAGGAGTGGCGGCTCGCCGAGCCGGAGAGCGCGGACGCCGCGGCACTGGCCGCCGCCGCGGCCGTCTTCCGGGCCATCAGAGGCAAGCAGAAGCCCGAGGACGCACGGGAGTTGTGCCTGCGCGTGGCACGGATGGCGCCGACCGACCCGACGCCCTGGCTGTTCCTGCTGGTCCTGGCCCGGCGCACCGGCAGCGACGACGAGCAGGTGCGCGCCTTCGACCAGGTGCGCGGCCGGCACCGCGGCCACCACCACGCGCACCACCTGATGACGCAGTGCCTCGCCGAGCGCCAGAAGACCGACGGGGACGACCCGTTCCACGAGGTGTACGAGTTCGCGGAGTGGGCGGCCGGCGAGGCCGGGCGCACCTCGCCGCTGTCCGCGCTGCCGCTGGTCGCGCTCGTGGAGCGGTACCGCGCGCTGGCGGCGTCCGGCGCGCTGCCGTCCGACCCGGCCCGGCTGCCGTACTGGACCAGCGCGCGGGCCCGCAACAGCGTGCGGGCGGGCTTCGACTGGTGGTTGGACTGGGACCGCGTGCCGTACCCGCGGCTGCCGGTCGACCTCAACCACCTGGCGTACGGCAAGTTCCACTCCGGCGACACGGTGGCCGCGGCCGCGCTGTTCAACCGGATCGGCGCCGACGCGACCCGCGTGCCCTGGTCGTACCCGGACCGCGACCCGAAGAAGGCGTTCCGCGCCGCGCGCAACTACGCGCTCGGTTTCGGTTCGTCGTGACTCCCCCCGAACTCCCCACCAACTCCCCCCGAACTCCCCCGACAGTCCCTGCTCCACCCGTACCTCCCGTACCTCCCACCTTGCACCGGAAGGAACCGCGGCCATGCTGACGGGTAGTACCAACGAGATCAGCACGTTCAAGGGCGAGCAACGCGCGTTGCGCGCGGACCGGATCGGCGCACCCGCACTGCTGCTGTCGGTGCTCGCCGCGACCGCGCCGCTGATGGTGGTGGCGGGTGTCATTCCGACCACCTTCGGCACCATGGGCATCATCGGGGTGCCGCTGCTGTTCGTGATCGTCGGTGTCGTGCTGGCCCTGTTCAGCTTCGGCTACGCGGAGATGAGCCGCCACGTGCACAACGCGGGCGCCCTGTACGCGTACATCTCGCGCGGCCTGGGCAGCACCATGGGCGCGGGTGCCTCCTACGTGGCGCTGTTCGCGTACAGCATCATGCAGGTCGGCACCTACGGGATCTTCGGCTTCGAGATATCCGGGCAGATCTTCCAGCACTGGCACCACAACGTGTCCTGGTGGATACCGGCGTTGTGCGGCGTGGTGATCACCGCGGTCTTCGGCGCGCTGAAGATCGACCTGAACGCCAGGACGCTGGGCGTGCTGCTGATCGTGGAGACCCTGCTGACGCTGGTCTTCGACTTCAGCTTCCTGGGCGACCCGGGGCCGCAGGGCGTGTCGATGCACGCGTTCAACCCCAGCACGCTGAGCGGGGCCGGGCTCGGCACCGCGCTGTGCTTCGTGATCGCCGGCTTCGTCGGCTTCGAGCAGGCGCCGGTCTACGCCGAGGAGACCAGCGAGCCGCAGCGCGTGGTGTCGAAGGTGATGTTCCTGGCGATCGGTTTCGCCACTCTCTTCTTCGCGTTCAGCTCCTGGGCGATCACCGTGGCGACCGGCCCCTCGCACGTGGTCGGGCAGTCGCAGGAGCAGTCGGCGAACCTGATCTTCGCGCTCAACCAGGGCCGGCTCGGCGGGGCGTTCACCGACACGCTGAACGTCTTCTTCATCACCGGCATCTTCGCGTCGATGCTGAGCTTCCACAACGTGGTGGCCCGCTACGCGTTCGCGATGGGCCGCGACGGCCTGCTGCCCCCGGCGGTCGGCCGGACCTCGAAGTCCAGCGGCGCCCCCGCGGTCGGGTCGTTCCTCCAGTCGGTGGTGGCGCTGGTCGTCGTGGTGCTCTTCGCGGTGACCGACCACGGCAAGTTCGGGCCGCAGGGCCCGGACCCGACCGCGCCGGTGCTGCGGCTGTTCACCTGGGCGGGCAACGTCGGCGCGCTGGGCGTGGTGCTGCTGATGGCGACGGCGGCCGTCGCCGTGATCGTCTTCTTCGTGAAGCGCGGCGCGGCCGCGGTGCAGGGCTGGCGGCTGGTGACCTCGGGCCTCGCCGCGATCGGGCTGCTGGTCATCTTCGTCTACTCGGTGAAGGACTTCGCGGTGCTGCTCGGCGCCAACCCGGGCCACGGGCTGCGCTGGATTCTGCCGGGCATCATCGCGCTGGCCGCGGTGATCGGCCTGGTCTACGGCGCGGTGCTGCGGGCCCGGCGGCCGGAGGTGCACGCCAGGATCGGCAAGGGCAACGAGGCGTTCCAGCTGGAGAAGGCGGCCGCGGCCGCGGGTTCGGCGGAAGGCACCGCCTGACCCTTCCCCGGCGCTGGTCCTCCCCGGGTCCTGGCCCGCCACGGCCTCGGCCCGGACCCGGTTCCGCCCGGCGGCACGCGCCGGGGCTCAGTCCGCGAGCCCCGGCGCGCCCCATACCGGGAACCAGCGCGACAGGTCCTCCTCCAGCCGCAGGTCGTTCGCCACGAGCGCCTTGACCTGGAGTTCCAGGGCGCTGTCGCGCTTCTCGCCGGGAAGCGGGCAGAACGGGTAGAAGCTGCCGCGCTTGTAGAGGTACACCAGCGCGAGGGTGCGGCCGGCCGGGTCCTTGAAGCTGACCAGCGAGCACAGCAGCTGGGGTCCGAAGCCCTGCTGTTCGAGCGCCGAGTTGATGGCGTGCAGGTCGGTGACGAGGTCGGTGGTCTCCTCCGGACCGTGCCGGGACAGCAGCCAGGTGTAGCCGTAGCCGTCCTGGCTGGTCTCGACCGTCGGCAGCAGGGCGCGCAGGTCCTGCTGGATCTCGGCGAACGCGCCGCCCTCGACCGCGGCGAAGCAGACCGCGCCCATGCCGGTGGGGCGCAGGTCGCTCGCCGCCTGGAGGGTGATCGCGGCGGAGGTGAGGCCGAAGAGCTGGTCGAGGTCGGGGCGGACCGGCTTGCTGCGGCCGAGCAGCACATCGAGCAGGCCCATCAGCGGCGGTCCAGTTCGCGGGTGATCTGGCTGAGCTGCTCCAGCCGCCGCTCCAGCGTCGGGTGGGTGGAGAGCAGCTTGGAGGCGGTGGAGCCGGCGCTCAGCGCGGGGGCGAAGAAGAACGCGTTGAACGGCTGGGACCTGCGCAGGTCCTCGGTGGGGATGGCGGCGATCTGGCCGCTGACCTTGGTGAGCGCGGAGGCCAGCGAGGAGGGGCGGCCGGTGAGCAGCGCGGCGCTGCGGTCGGCGGACATCTCGCGGTAGCGCGACAGCATCCGGGTGAGCAGGAAGCTGATCGCGTAGACGACGGCGCTGACCAGCGGGATGAGGATGATGAGCGCGCTGCTGTTGGGATCGCGGCTGCGCCGGAAACCGCCGAAGAGGGCGACGCGGGTCATCATGCCGGCCAGCACCCCGAGGAACGACGCGATCGTCATGACGGCGACGTCCTTGTGGGCGACGTGCGACATCTCGTGCGCGATGACGCCTTCCAGCTCGTCGGGCTCCAGGCGGCGCAGCAGGCCGGTGGTGGCGCACACCATCGTGTTCTTCTTGTTCCGCCCGGTGGCGAACGCGTTCGGCACGTCGGAATCGGCGATCGCGACCTTGGGCTTGGGCATGTCGCCCAGGGCGCAGATGCGGTCGACGACGCCGTGCAGCTCGGGGGCCTGCTCGGGGGTGACCTCACGGGCGCCCATGCTGAAGGCGGCGATCTTGTCGCTGAACCAGAACTGCGCGATGAACAGTCCGCCCGCGATGAGGAGGATCATCGGCCAGGCGCCGCGCAGCAGAGCGAGCAGCACGCCGACGAAGACGACGTAGAGCAGTCCGATCAGGAACATCGTGACGACCATGCGGGTCGTCAGTCCCCGGTCGGGGGCGAAGCGGTTACGTGGCATGGCCCCTCCCGAGTCGTACGGGGCGCGCGGGTCGCTAGGCCGCGGCCCGACGTACTCCCGAGGTTGGTGAACAGGTGCGCCTGTCGGCTACCTACCCAACGATGCAACGTCTCGGACGTCCCGCCCGGTTCCACTTCCACCACGGCATTCGGGTGGTCTTGCCCACAGCGGTGCTCCGGACGGGCTACGACCCACGCCCCAGGGGTCAGGCGCGCACGTCGAGGACGAGCTTGCCGGTGGTGCGGCGGGCCCGCAGGTCCTCGTGGGCGCGGGCGGCGTCGGCCAGCGGGTGGACCGCGCCGATCAGGGGGCGCAGCCGGCCCTCGGCGGTCATGGCGAGCAGCTCGTCGAGCGGCTCGTGGTACATGCCGGGGCGGCCGAGGCAGTGCGCGAGCCAGAAGCCGATGACGGCCCGCGAGCGGCCCATCAGCCGGGCGGGCTCGATCGGGGTCGGCGGGACGCGCGAGGCCATGCCGTAGGTCACCAGGCGGCCGAAGGGGGCGAGCGCCGCCAGCGAGGCGTCGAAGACCGGGCCGCCGGTCATCTCCAGGACGGCGTCGACCTTGTGGCCGCCGTTCGCCTCCACCAGGCGCTCCTTGAGGTCCCGCGGGTCGGCGTCGACGGCCGTGTCGGCGCCCAGTTCCAGGGCGAGCGCCCGCTTCTCCTCGGTGGACGCGGTGGCGATCACCCGGCCGGCGCCGAACTCCTTGGCGAGCTGCACCGCCAGTGAACCGGTGCCGCCGGCCGCCGCGTGCACCACGACGCTCTCGCCGGGGGCGAGCCGCGCGCAGGTGCGCAGCAGGTGCCAGGCGGTCACGCCCTGGATGACCAGGGCGAGGGCCTGCCCGTCGCCGACGCCGTCGGGCACGTCGTGGGCGAGGCGGTCGGCCACGAGCGCCTTCTCCGCGTAGCCGCCGTTGTCGGTGAGGGCGACGACCCGCCGGCCGTCGGCGGTACGGCCGACCACCTCCGCGCCGGGCACCATCGGCAGCGAGGAGGCCGCCAGGTAGCTGTTCTCGACGGTGTGGGTGTCGGCGTAGTTGACGCCCGCGGAGTCGACCTCGATCAGGAGCTGTCCGGGCTGCGGGACGGGGTCGGGCAGTTCGGTGAGGCGCAGCACCTCGGGGCCGCCGAACTCGGTGATCTGGATCGCGCGCACGGTCGCCACTCCTCCGGGTGGGGCGGTGCCCGCCGGGTGACGGGAACCTCGACCCCAGAGACTACCGACTGGTCGGTATGTGCCGCACCCGGGGCGCCCGGGTGTCGCCCGGATGTCGCCGCCCATCCGCCGATCGGCCGGCGGTCGGCGGTCGGCGGTCGGCTGGGCGGACCGCTCAGGCGGCCGGCACCGGGCGCGCGGGCGGCGGACCCACATAGCGGGCCAGCGGGCGGATGATCTTGCTGTCCTCCGCCTGCTCCAGCACGTTGGCGCTCCAGCCGACCATCCGGGCGGCCGCGAAGGTCGGCGTGAACATCTCCCGGGGCAGTCCGCACAGCTCCATGACCACACCGGCGTAGAACTCGACGTTGATGTGCAGGTCGCGGCCCGGCTTCAGCTCGGCGAGTATCGCCTCGGCCCGCTCCTCCACCTGGAGGGCGAAGTCGACCAGGTCACCGCCGAATTCGCGCGCGATGGCCTTGAGCATCCGCGAACGCGGGTCCTCGGTGGTGTACACGGGGTGGCCGAACCCCATGATCCGGTCGCCGGCGAGCACCCGCTCGCGCAGCCAGTCGTCGATCCGGTCCGGGGTGCCGATCGCGTCCAGGGTGTCGAGCGCCCTGCTCGGAGCGCCGCCGTGCAGCGGCCCCGACAGCGCGCCCAGGGCGCCGACCAGGCAGGCGGCCAGGTCCGCACCGGTGGAGGCGATCACCCGCGCGGTGAACGTGGACGCGTTGAAGCCGTGGTCGACGGTGGAGATCAGATAGCTCTCCACCGCCCGCGCCTGGGCCGCCTCCGGCTCCCGCCCGGTCAGCATGTACAGGTAGTTCGCCGCGTACGGCAGGTCGTCGCGCGGCTCGACCGGCGCCAGGCCCTGCCCGAGCCGGTGCAAGGCCGTCACCAGCGTGGGTACGGCGGCGCACGCGGCCAGGGCGTCGGCCCGGCGGCGTTCGGGGTCGATGTCGTACACCGGGCGGAACCCGGCGGACGCCCCCGCCAGCGACAGCGCGGTGCGCAGTCCCGCGAGCGGCCCGGACAGCGCCGTGGAGCGGGCGATCGCGGGCAGCGCGTCCGCGACGTCGGCGGGCAGGTGCCGCAGCTCCGCCGTGCGGGCCCGGAACGCGGCCAGCTCCGCCGCGTCCGGGAGCGCGCCGTGGAACATCAGGTGCCACACGTCCTCGAAGGTGCGGGTGCCCGCCAGCTCCACCGCCGAGTACTCGCGGTAGTGGTAGAAGCCTTCGGCCCCTCGCACGTCGCCGATGGATGTCTCGGTGACGACGACGCCCTTGAGACCGCGGGGTACGTCGATCGGGGCGCTGGGCTCGGTGGTCGGCATGGTCTTCCTCCTTGGGTATGTACGTGACTGTCCATGATTGATTCAGGAGTGTCAATGTTGATTGAATCAATACGATGGGTGGTCGAGTACAGATACGGTGGGTCCATGACGAGGGAGCAGCCGGAGCAGGCAGGACGGCCGGGGCCGCGGGACGCGGGCACGGACAGCGCGGAGAGCGTCGACAGGACGGGCGGGGGCGCCGCCCCGGACCCGACCGACGCAGTGAGCGGCCTCCTGGGCGGTCCGGCCACGGAGGAGCGGATCGGCACCCGGGAGGCGGCACGGCGGCTCGGGGTGAAGCCGGAGACGCTGTACGCGTACGTCAGCCGCGGGCTGCTGGACAGCCGCCGCGCGCAGGGCGGCCGGGGCAGCACCTTCGACCCGGAGCAGGTCGCGGCGCTGGCCAGGCGCGGGCGACCCGCGGCGCAGCCGGACCCGGCGGCGGGATCGGGCCCCGGCGCGGCTGCGGGCGGCGGCATCACCGAAGGCTGGGGCCGGCTGCGCACCGAGATCACCCTGATCGACTCCGACCGGTACTTCTTCCGGGGCGTCGACGCGGTCGGCCTCGCCGGGACGTACGGCTACGAGGAGGTCGCGGAGTGGCTGTGGACGGGGGTGCTGCGGCCCGGCACACGCTTCACCGCCGCCCCGGCGCCGCTCGCCGCGGCCCGTACGGTGGCCGGCGCGCTGCCCGCCGGGAGCGGTCCGATGGACCGGCTGCGGGTGGCAGTCGCGGCGGCGGCGAGCGCGGACCCGTTGCGCTTCGACCTGTCCGGGCCGGCCGTCCTGGGCACCGCGCGCAGCCTGATCGCGACGCTGGTGGACGCGCTGCCGCCGGTCGGCCGCCCCCACGAAGGCGACGGCCCGCTGGCCCTGCGGCTGTGGCCGAAGCTGACCGCGGCCCCCGCCGGCGAGGCGGCGCTGCGCGTCCTGGACACCGCGCTCTCGCTGCTCATCGACCACGACCTGGCCGCGTCCACCCTCGCGGCACGGGTCGCCGCCTCGGCCCGCGCGCACCCGTACGCCGTCGTCTCGGCAGGGCTCGGCGCCCTCGACGGGCCGCTGCACGGGCAGGCCAGCGCGCTCGCCCACCGGATGCTCGCCGAGGTCGCGGCGCAGGGCGGCGCGGGTCCGGTCGTCGCGGAGTACCTGCGGGCCGGGCAGCGCGTTCCCGGCCTCGGCCACCGGCTCTACCGGGGCGAGGACCCCCGGGCCCGTACCCTGTTCGCGCTGCTCGACGAGGTGCCCGCCGCCGCGTCCGCGCTCGGCGCGGCCCGCGACGTGGTCGCGACGACCGCGGCCCGCCACCGCGACCTGCACGCCAACGTGGACCTGGCGTTGGGCGTGCTCTCCGTCTCCCACGGGATGCCGGCGCAGGCGGGCGAGACCGTGTTCGCGGTCGCCCGTACCGCCGGATGGATCGCCCACGCCTTGGAGGAGTACGCCGAGCCCCCGCTGCGCATGCGCTTGATCGGCGCCTACACCGGCCCGCGGCCCGGACGCCCCCTCCCCCGGGCCGGCCAGGACTGACGGGGCCGGGACTGACCGGGCCAGGACTGACCGGGCCGGGAGGACGTGAGGGTCGGCCGTGTCGCCCGGTTCAGACGCCGGTGAGGCGGGGGACGCGGCCGACGAGTTCGGCCCACTCCGAGTCCGTCTGGCCGGGCACCATGCGGCCGGCGGACTGCCATTGGGCGACCAGGGCGGCGAAGAGGGGCGCGTCGCGCGCCTGCAGAACCGTTACGCCACCGGGGGCGGGAGCGTTTCCCGACCGCCAGGCCGCCGGCGCCCCGGTGGGCGGGGCCGCGGCGGTGCCGCTGACCGTGAGATCCTGGCGAATCCACTTCGTTGCTGCCATACGCCGATCAACGAGGACAAGTCAGGTGCGCCACTGCGGCGGCGGGCGCGGCACACGAACGAGTGACAACGGCACCGCGCGGACCCGGAATTTCCGGCGGGCACCGCCCGTTCTCCTGGCATGAGCACTGTGGAGCTGACCAAGGAGAACTTCGACGAGGTCGTGTCCGACAACGACTTCGTCCTCATCGACTTCTGGGCCGCCTGGTGCGGACCGTGCCGGATGTTCGCGCCTGTGTACGACAAGGCGTCGGAGAAGCACGGCGACCTGATCTTCGCGAAGGTCGACACGGAGGCGCAGCCGGAGCTGGCCGCCGCCTTCCAGATCCAGTCGATCCCCACGCTGATGATCGTGCGCGACAAGGTGGCGGTCTTCGCCCAGCCCGGCGCGCTGCCCGAGCCGGCGCTCGAGGACGTCATCGCGCAGGCCCGCGCGCTGGACATGGGCGAGGTGCACAAAGCGGTCGCCGACGCGCAGGCCGGCGAGGCCGGCGACGCGGCGGGCGGCGCTTCCGCGTAGCCCGCGGCCGCGGCGGGAACCGTCGGTGTGGCCGGACCGGTCGGCAGGGTGCCGAGCGGGTGCCGAGCTGATGCGGACGGAATGACGCCGACCGGGACGGCGCTTCGGCGCCTTCCGCCCTGCCCGAGCCGTGCTCCCCATCGACCCCGGGTGCCCCTCTCCCCTCCGCGGGGGAGGGGCACCGTTCGCTGTCCGGCCGCGGCGGCCGGAGCCGCCGCCCGCGCGGGCGGCGGGAATTGTCAGAGGTCGCACCTAGGGTCGGGGTATGGAAAGCGTGGTGGCGGTGGTGCCGGACCCGGTGGGGTCCGGTGGTCGGCTGTGCCCGCTCGGCCCGGACGGGCGGCCGGTCGGGGCCGGCGAGACGGCCCCCGATCTGGCCGCCGCGATGGCGCGGCGCGAGGCGGCCGAGCGGCCGCGCTGGGTGTGGGCGGCCACCGACGAGATGTATCCGCGGCTGCTGGAGCGCGCCGCGGTGCGGCCGGCGCGGTGCCATGACGTGAAGCTCGTCGAGTCGCTGCTGCTGGGGATGGCGGGGCAGCACGGCCGGCCGCGGTCGCTCGGCGCCGCGTGGGCGCGGCTGCGGGACCTGCCCGAGCCGCCGGACGCGCCCGAGCCGGGCGCCGACGACCAGCCGGTGCTGTTCGCGGCCGACCGGCACCATCTGCCGCAGGACACCGACCCGTTGACGGCCCTGACCGCCGTCTACGCCGACCAGCGGCGCCGGATCGCGGCGAGTGAGCACCCGGACCGCACCCTGCTGCTGTGCGCCGCGGAGTCCGCGGGCGCGCTGGCCGCGGTGGAGATGGGCCAGGACGGCCTGCCGTGGAGCGCGGCCGTCCACGACGAACTCCTCACCGGCCTGCTCGGCCCGCGCCCGGCCGGCGGCGCCCGCCCCGCGATCCTCGGTGACCTCGCGCTGCGCATCCAGCAGGAGCTGGGCCGCCCGGTCAACCCCGACTCCCCCGCCCAGGTGCTGCCCGCCTTCGCCCGGGTCGGCGTCCAGTTGCGCACCACCCGCTCGCACGAACTGCGCGAGGTCGGCCACCCCGCCGCCGCCCTGCTGCTGCGCTACAAGGAGCTGTCCCGTATCCACGCCGCGCACGGCTGGGCGTGGCGCGAGGCGTGGGTGCGGGCGGGCAGGTTCCGGGCGGAGTACGTGGTCGGCGGGGTGGTGTCGGGGCGGTGGGCGACACGCGGCGGCGGCGCGCTGCAGATCCCGCGGCTGCTGCGGGGCGCGGTGGTCGCCGACCCGGGGTACCGGCTGATCGTGGCGGACGCCGGCCAGCTCGAACCGCGGGTGCTGGCCGCGATGTCCGGCGACCCGGGGCTCGCCAGGGCCTCCGCCGCCGGTGACCTCTACGCGGCGCTCGCCCTGGACGCCTTCGCCGGTGACCGGCCACGCGCCAAGATCGCCCTGCTCGCGGCGATGTACGGGCAGACCAGTGGCGAGGCCGGGCAGCTCCTCGCGGTGATGCGGCGCCGTTTCCCCGCCGCGCTCGCCCTGGTGGAGGCCGCGGCCCGCACCGGCGAGGCGGGCGGCGTCGTACGCTCCCAGCTCGGCCGTACCTCGCCCACGCCCTCGGCAAGTCGCTTCATCGACACGGAAGGCGGCTTCGCCGGGGAGGCCGCCGACCCGGGTGACGCCTCCGCCCTCGATCAGCGCGCCGCCCGCTCCTGGGGGCGCTTCACCCGCAACTTCGTGATCCAGGCCAGCGCTTCGGACTGGGCGCTGGCCATGCTCGCCGCGCTCCGCCGCCGGCTCACCGCGATCGGCCCCGAGCCGCGTCTGGTCTTCTTCCAGCACGACGAGGTCATCGTCCACGCCCCCACCGAACTCGCTCCCGCCGTCGAGTCGGCCGTCGCCGCTGCCGGCGACGAGGCCCGCCGCCTGGTGTTCGGCCCGACCCCGGTGCCGTTCCCGCTGGAGACCCTCGCGGTCGAGTGCTATGCGGACGCGAAGTAGCGCCCCGGAGCAGCGGGTTCGCGTCCCGCCACCCCCACCGCCCGACCCCGACGCCAGAGGTCAGGCGGTGGGAGTGGCGGGGACCGTGCGGACGGTCACGCCGGCCGTGGTCAGGGCCGACAGTTCGTCCTGCGGGGCGCGGTCGTCGGTGACGACGGTGTGCAGCGCGGTGACCGGTACGACGAAGGCGAGGGCGGTACGGGAGAACTTGGCGGCGTCGGCGACCGCGATCACCCGGCGGGCGGAGGCGATCGCGGCACGCTTCACGGCGGCCTCTGCGAGGTCGTAGGCAGTGAGCCCGTCGGCGGCGCTCAGCCCGCAGCAGCCGAGCACGGCGGTGTCGAAGCGGAGTGCGGCCAGGGCCGACTCGGTGAGCGGGCCGGTCAGGGCGAGTTCGCCGGGGCGGGGCTCGCCCCCGGGGATGATCAGCCGGAGCCGCGCCGCGCCGGTCAGCGCGTTGGCCGCGTGCAGGGACAGCGGCATCACGGTGAGCCGCCGCTGCTGAAGGACCCGCGCCACCTCCAGGCAGGTGGTGCCGCTGTCGAGCACGACGGTCTCGCCGTCGGCGACGAGCGCGGCGACCTCGGCCGCGATCCGCTGCTTGACCGCGCGGCTCTCGGTCTCCCGGAGCGCGAACGGCGGTTCCTCGCCGCGCAGCAGCAGGCTGCGGGCGCCTCCCCGGTAGCGCTCCAGGACGCCTTGCCCCGCGAGGATCTCCAGGTCCCGGCGGACGGTCATCTCCGAGGCGCCGGTCAGGGCGGCCAGTTCGGCGACGCCCAGCCGGCCCTCCGCTCGTACCGCCTCGACGATCTGCCGGTGTCGCTCGCTGCTTGCCATGCCCCCATTGAACACCACGAACAAAATTGGTGTGCGATATCGGCAGTGACGAACACACAGAATGTTTGTTATGTTCGCGGCCATGCAGCGAACCCTTCGTGCCGCCCGGGCGGCCACCTTCGCGTACTTCGCCCTGAACGGGTTCGTCCTGGGGATGTGGGTCGTCCACATCCCGGCGATCGAGCAGCGCGCGGGCATCAGCCACGCCGTGCTCGGCTCACTGCTGCTCCTGCTGGGCGCGGGGGCGTTCGCCGGGATGCAGCTGGTCGGCCCGCTCGCCGACCGGTTCGGCGCGCGCCGGGTCGTCCCGGTCAGCGCGGCGCTGTGCGCGGCGGCGGTCGCCCTGCCGGGCACGGCCACCAGCGGATGGGCGCTCGGCGCGGCGCTGCTCGTCCTCGGCTTCGGCAACGGCTGCCTGGACGTCGGCATGAACGCGCACGCCGTCCAGGTGGAGCGCGGCTACGGGCGGCCGGTGATGTCCTCGTTCCACGCGGTGTTCTCGCTCGGCGGGGTGGCCGCGTCGCTGGTCGGCGCCCGCACGCTCGGCTGGGGCTGGAGCGCGCCGGCCACGCTGAGCGGTACCGCCGGGGTGTGCCTGGTCGCCGCCCTGCTGGTCGCGCCCGCGCTGCTGCCCCGGCAGCAGGCCGCGACTGCGGAAGCGCAGGCACCCGGCGCGGATACGGGTGCGCCGGCCCCCGACGCGGGCGGGACCGGCACCGTTGCCGCCGCGAAGCGGACCCGGCGCCGGGTGCCCGGGCGGATCTGGCTGCTGGCCGCGCTCGCCTTGATGGTCATGCTCTCCGAGGGCGCCGCCAACGACTGGAGCGTGCTGGCCACCCGCGACGTCCTGCACGCGTCGCCGGCCACCGCCGCCTTCGCCTACGGCTGCTTCGCCACGGCCATGACGGCCGGACGGTTGCTCACCGACCGGGTGGCGGGGCGGTTCGGCCCGGTCGCGGTGGTCCGGTGGGGCGCGGGCACGGCGGCGGTCGGGATGGTCGCGGTCGTCTGCTCGCCCTGGATCGCACTGGCGCTCGTCGGCTGGACGGTGTTCGGCATCGGCCTGTCGGGGTGCGTGCCCCAGCTCTTCAGCGTGGCGGGCCACGCGGACCACGAAGCCGCGGGCGCCAACGTCTCCCGGGTGGCCGGGCTCGGCTACCTCGGCATGCTCGCCGGCCCGGCGGCCATCGGCGCGCTGACCCGGATCGTCCCCCTCAACGTGGCGTTCCTGCTGCCCTTGGTGCTGTGCGCGGTGGCCGCGGCCGCGGCCGGCTCGCTGCGCACCCCGCCCGAGGCGGCCACCCCGGACCGGCCCGCCCAGGCGCCGACCGCCCCCGCTACCCGAACGGCGGCCCCGTAGCACCACGCGGGTCCCGCCCGCCCGGCTCACGTCCACGCTTCACGCCCACCCGGCTCACGTCCCCGCAGCTCACCTCCGCCCGGCTCAGCTCCGGACGCCGCGCGGGCCGGCATCGGGAACTCCGCCCGCAGGTGGGCGCCTTGCGCGTGCGGCACCACCACGAGGCTGCCGTCGTGCGCGGTCGCGATGTCCCGTGCGATGGACAGGCCCAGGCCGGAGCCGCCGGTGTCACGCCGGCGGGCGTGATCGAGACGGGCGAACCGGTCGAAGACGATGGCGTGATGCTCCGGCGGGATGCCGGGGCCGTCGTCGGTGACGTCCAGCACGGCCCGGGTCCCGGACCTGCCGAGGGCGACGCCCACCTCCGTGGCCGCGTACCGGACGGCGTTGTCCACGAGGTTCGCCACCAGGCGGCGCACCTGCTCAGGCGAGCCCCGCACGGGGACCTCCGGGGTGAGGTCGAGGGTGACCCGCACGTCCAGCCGCGGGCGGCGGCGCGCGGCCTCCTCCGCGACGAGCTGTGCGAGGTCCGCCTCCTGCGTGCGCGGCGGTTCGCGGGCGTCGAGCCGGGCCGGCAACAGCATGTCGGAGGTGAGCGACTGGAGCCGCGCCACGCCCACGCCGCCCGTCCTTTCCTGACGTCGCCGCCGTGCCCTCGGCCGTATCCGGCCCGGCCCACGGAAGGCAGACCGCCGGACCGGCGGAAACTCATCGGGGGCAGTGACGGGGGCCGGCAGCCGGTGGGTTGCCGGCCGGGCCGTCAGTTGTCGCCGGCCGCGTCCTTCTCGGCAGCCGAGGCCGCGGCGTCCGCACCGTCCACGAGCTTGCGCATGTGGGCCAGTTCGGACGCGGACGGCGCGGGCGGAGCCGATGCCGTGCCGGACGCGCCGGGGGCGGCCGCGTGGTCGTGCTGCCCGCACCCCGCCAGCAGAGCGGCTCCCAGAACGACCGCGGGCAGTGCCGCCAACGCCCCTTTGCGCGCGGTCACTTCGCTGCCGGCTTCGAGGCGTACCCCTGTGCGCCGCACCAGGTCCGCACGGCGTCGAGGTCGCTGCTGCGCTGGGTCAGGGTCGGCACCAGCGACTTGCGGAACGTCAGCCTGTCGTTGAGGTAGGTCTCCACGGCCGTCTGGCCCTTGCTCTGCGCGGCACTCACCCGCTTCTGCAAGCGGGCGACCGAACCGCGCTTCGTGGCCGGGCCGTTGAGGCGGGCCAGCGCGCGGTCGATCCGGGCGTCGATGGCCGGCACGCGCTTGCAGAGGCGCACCGCCCCGTCCCTGGAACCGCCCGCGCCCTTGGTGGCTCCCGTCCCGGCCGAAGTGCTCGACGTGGCACCGGGCGTCGCCCCGCTTCCGGTGTCCGCCGCCGCGCTTCCCGCCGCCCCGAGCACCGCCGCCATCGCCGCGGTCGCCGTGACCGCGCTGCGGAACCTGCGCATCGTCCTGCTCCCTTCGCTCCGCGGGCCCTTCGCCCGCCGGCGCGGTCACCGTAGGAAGGCTTTTTGTGGAAACCATGTGGCCGTCCGGCGCCCGCTCCCGCGGGGACGTCAGGCGGGCGGCGGGCCGGAGAGCCAGTCCCGGCGGCGGGGCAGGACGAGGGTGTCCGCGTCACCCGCGGCACCGGCGGGCAGGTCGAGGACGATGGCGGTGCCCGGGCGCCCGTCGGGGCGGCCCGCCGCGGCCACGGTGCCGCTGTGCAGCGCCGCCTGCTGGCCGACCAGCGCCAGACCGAGGCCGGAGCCGGGGCTGCCGGGGCGGCGGTGGAAGCGGCGGAAGACGTCGGCACGGGCCGCCGGGGGTATGCCGGGACCGTGGTCGGCGACGGTGAGGCGGACCGTGGCCCGGTCGGCGGACGGCCGCAGCAGGACCTCGACGGCCGCGGTGCCGTCCCCTCCGCGGCCGTGCACGGCCGCGTTGGTGAGGAGGTTGTCGACCGCGGAGCGCAGTCCCTGCGGCCAGCCGTACACCGCGCAGCCGGGCGCGAGGTCGAGGGTGACCCGCGCGGCCGGGTGGGTACGGCGCAGGTCGGCGACGGCGGCGCCGACCACCTCGGCGAGATCGACGCAGCCGAAGGACCCGGCCTCGACCAGGTCGCCGTCCGCGAGGGCACGCAACATGACGAGCAGCCCGAGCAGCCGTTCGTGCTCGGCACGCAGATCGGCGACGATCTCGGCGCGCTCGGCCGCACCCGGCGCGGGCGTGCCGTCGAGCACGTCCAGGTTGATGCGCATGCTCATCAGCGGCGTGCGCAACTCGTGCGAGGCGTTGGCAGCGAACGTACGGGCTGTGGCGAGGGCTTCACTGCTGCGGGCGGCCTGCTCGTCGTACCGGGCCAATACGGTCGTGAGGGTGCGGGCGAGGTCGTCGATCTCGGGCACCCGGGTGGGGGTGTGGTCGAGCCGCGCGGTGCGGGCCCGGGGGTCGATCCCGGCGGCGCGGCGCTGGAGGAGCAGCAGCGGGCGGGCGAGCCGGGTGGCGGCGAACCAGGCCGCGGCGCCGGCGACGGGTGCGGTCAGCAGCGCCACGGTGAGGACACGGCGTCGCACCTGACCGATCTGCGCCTGGCCCGCGGTGTCGCTGCTGAAGACCCACAGCGTGCCGGACGCGGCGGCGCGCACTCCGCGCACGGGCACGGCGAGCACCCGCCAACTCTGGCCGCCGGCCCGCACGGTGACGGGGCCGGCGGCGCTCGCGGCGGACGGCAGCGGCGCGGAGCCGGCCGGCTGCGGGCCGCCGGAGACGGTGCCGCCGGAGCCGGTGACCCGGATGCCGACGTCGAGCGCGGAGCTGAACAGCTTGCGGCTGCGGGCCTCCTCGACATCGGGCGGACGGTCGTTGGCCATCGCCCGCAGCAGGTCGCGGGCCTGCGGTTCGACGTCGGCGGCACGCTGCCGCAGGTGCGCGTCGGCCTGCCGGTGGATGTCGCCCGCCACCAGCCGCACCATGATCCAGCCGGAGGAGATCACCAGCACCGGGACGAGGAGGCCGACCGCCACGGCGATCCTCGTGGACAGCCTCACCGGCCGGCGTCCCGCCCGGCACCGGCGACGTCCCCGCCGTGCCCGCCCCCCGGTTCGTCCGGGCCCGCCGCGTCAGCGCGCAGCACGAAGCCGACTCCGCGGACCGTGTGCAGGATGCGCGGCCGCCCGCCGGCCTCCAGCTTGCGCCGCAGATAGCTGACGAAGGTGTCGACGGCGTCGGAGCGGACCGCGAAGTCGTAGCCCCAGACACGGTCGAGGAGTTGGTCGCGGGTGAGCACCAGGCCGTGGTTGCGGGCAAGCACTTCGAGGAGTTCGAACTCCCGGCGGGTCAGGTCGAGCGCGGTACCGTCGCGGCTGGCGGTGCGGGCGGCGGGGTCCAGGACGAGGCCGCAGGCACACACCTGGTCGTCGGGGCGAGGGGGGCGGCGGCGCAGCAACGCGTGCAGCCGCAGCACCAGTTCCTCCAGCGCGAACGGCTTGACCAGGTAGTCGTCGGCGCCGGCCTGGAGCCCGGCGACGCGGTCGGCGACCTCGTCGAGGGCGGACAGCACCAGCACCGGCAGGTCGTTGCCGGCACCGCGCAGCGTGCGGCAGACCTGGATGCCGTCCACCTCGGGCATGGAGATGTCCAGCACCAGCAGGTCCGGTGGCGTGCGTGCGAGCAGTTCGATCGCCTCCGCTCCGCCGCCCGCCTCGGCGACGGTGAAACCGCGCAGCCGCAGCGCGCGGCCGAGCGAGCGGCGGATCGCCGCGTCGTCGTCCACCACCAGGACCCGCCCGGTCGGTGCCCCGCCCTCACCGCCACCCGGGCCCGTCCCGCCGCGGCCCGTACCGTACGCGTCCGCCCCGGACGCGTCCCTGCCGCTTCCGTCTGCCGCTGTCCCGCTCATCCGAACGACCCTCCGCTATCCGGCAGCGGTCATGGTCGCATCGCACGGGCCGGGACCGCACGCCGGGGAGCGGGAAGCCGCGTACCGGGCGTCCGCCGTCGGAGCCCGGTACGCGGGGCCTCACCCCGCGTACTGCGCGAGGATGCGGGTGAAGTCCCAGGGCTGCTGGGACACTCCGGAGCAGGTGTCGTCGTTGGGGTACGCGCCGGGGCACGGCCGGTCGCGGTTGGCGGACCAGAAGGTCAGCCGGGCCAGGTGGTGGGCCTGGGCGTAGCCGAGGATGGTGCGGAAGTCGTCCAGGGTGACCGTCTCGTTGTTGTCGGTGATGCCGTTCATCGACGAGATGCCGCTGTGCCGGTACGCCACGTCGTCGCTGTAGCCGTAGGCGCTCTTCAGGGCGTTCTTCAGCCCGTCCGCGGCCTGCTCGGTGAGGGTGCCCATGTTCTGTCCGGCGCCGCCGAAGTCGAACGGCATGATGGTCCACGCGTCGACGGTCAGGCCGGAGGCGGCGGCCTTGTTGATCAGTCCGGTGTCGGGGCCCGACTGGCCGGTGCCGATGGTGACGTAGACGGTCAGCCCCGGGTTGTCCGCCTTGACGGTCTTGAGCGCGTCGACCACCCGCTGCTGGACGGTGCCGTTGCTGTAGGCGTCGGCCTCGATGTCGATGTCGATCGCCTTCAGGCCGTAGGCGCTGATCACCTTCTGGTAGGCCCCGGCGAGCGCGCTCGCGCTGGTGCAGGACTGCTCCAGCTTGTTGCCGCTGTAGCCGCCGAAGGACGGGACGACGTCGCCGCCGGCCGCGCGCACCTTGTCGATGGTGCTCTGGTCGACCCCGCCGGTGAGTGAACGGCTGCCGTCCCACTGGGGGTTGCAGGTGCCGTTGCTGAGTACGAAGGCGAGGGTGAACCACTTCACGCCGGTGGCGTTCATGATCGTGGTCGGGTCGGGCGGGTTGCCCCAGCCGTTGTACAGGTAGGGGGCGACCGCCTGGACGCCGCTCGCGGGCGGTGGGGTGGTGCCGCCGCCGGTGGGCAGCGTCCACTTCTGGTTGGCGGACCCGGCGCAGGTCCAGATCTGCAGCCGGGTGCCGTTGGCGGAGCTCGGGCCGGTGGCGTCCAGGCACTTGCCGGAGCCGGTGTTGACGAGTGCGCCGTTGCTCGCGGTCCACTGCTGGGCGGCGGAACCGTTGCAGTCGTAGAGCTGCACCGGCGTGCCGTCGGCGGTGCCGGCGGCGGTGACGTCCATGCACTTGCCCAGCGCCTGGAGGGAGTTGTCGGAGCCGACGGTCCAACTCTGTGCGGTGGTGCCGTTGCAGTCGTAGAGCTGCACCGCGGTGCCGTTGGCCGAACTCGCCGAGGCGACGTCCACGCACTTGCCGCCGTAGCCGGTGATGGCGCCGGTGGCCGCGAACGCGCTCTGGGCCGGGCCGAGGGTGCTCAGCGCGCCGGCGGCGAGCGCCGCGCCGGCGAGGATTCCGGTGGTCTTCCGCATCAGCCCGTGTACGTCCACTTCTGGTTGGCGGCGCCGGTGCAGGTCCAGATCTGCAACCTGGTGCCGTTGGCGGAGCTGTTCCCGGTGGCGTCCAGGCACTTGTTCGCCGCCGGGTTGACGATGTCGTGGGCGCTGTTGACCACCCATTGCTGGGCCGCGGTGCCGTTGCAGTCGTAGAGCTGCACGGGTGTGCCGTCGGCGGTGCCGGCCGCGGTCACGTCCAGGCACTTGCCGAGCGCCTGGAGGGTGCCGCCGGTGGAGGTCCACTGCTGGGCGCCGGTGCCGTTGCAGTCGTAGAGCTCGACGGGCGTGCCGTTGGCGTTGTTCGCGCCGGTCACGTCGACGCACTTGCCGCCGATGCCGGTGATGGCGCCGCCGGTGCCGCCGCCGGAGGAGTCGCTGGTGGTGACGTGGACGTAGTCCACGACGAGTTGCTGCGGGAAGGAGGTGCTGCCGTCGGGGTCGCCGGGCCAGTACCCGCCGACCGCGAGGTTGAGGATGATGTAGAAGGGGTGGTCGAAGACCCAGCGGTTGCCGCCGAGGTCGGCGGGGGTGCGGGTCTCGTAGACCTGGCCGTCCACCGACCAGGAGATCGAGTTCGGCGCCCAGTCGACGGCGAAGGTGTGGAAGGCGTCGGAGAAGCTCTGGCCGCCGGGCAGCGTGTAGCCGGCGCCGATGCCGTTGGAGCCGGAGTAGCCGGGGCCGTGGATGGTGCCGTGCACGGAGCCGGGCTCGAAGCCGACGTTCTCCATGATGTCGATCTCACCGCTGTTCGGCCAGCCGACCGACCCGATGTCGTCGCCGAGCAGCCAGAACGCGGGCCACATGCCCTGTCCGCGGGGCAGCTTCATCCGGGTCTCGAAGTGGCCGTACGCCTGGGTGAACTTCTGCGGGGTGGACAGCCGCGCCGAGGTGTACTGGCAGGTGCCGTACCAGCACTGGTAGTTGGCCGGGTTCTCCTTGCGGGCGGTGATCACCAGGTCGCCCTGCCCGTCGAGCGCCGCGTTCTGGGTGCCGCTGGTGTAGTACTCGCGCTCGTGGTTGTCGACGTTGTCGCCGGTCTCGTAGCCCCACTTGGAGCTGTCGACGGCGCTTCCGGCCGGGCCGTTGAAGTCGTCGGTGAAGGTGGCCGCGGCGGGGGACGCCGCCGCGGGCGCGGCCGAACTGCTCGCGCTCGTCGCGGCGGCGGCCTGCTGGAGCCAGCCGAACAGCAGCAGCGCGGCCACGGCGAGCAGCGCGAAGGGACGGATACGCCGGGTGCGGGGTGGTGCCGACATGCCGGACTCCTCGGTCGGTGGGGGGCGGGGCAGCGATCGAGCGGGCAGATTTGGTCATGCCCCTGACACGCGGTCGGCCGGGACCGGGCGCGAGGCGAGGGACGCCACTCGCGTGCTGGGGGAAACGCTGTGGGGGGAACATGGGGAACGCTCGGGGCGAACGGGGCCACCGAGACCCCGGAAAGACTTACGCCACGTCTTAGTTCAGGACGTGATTTAAATGGCGAACCTGTGAGTCGTCAAGAGAAACGGCAAAGGTCCGTACCTTAAAGTTCCCCGCGGCGTACCAGCACCGCGAGCACGGCGGCACCGGGAATGAGCGGCAGCCACGTGGTGAGCAGGCGGTATCCCAGCACGGCCGAGGTCGCGGCGACCCCGGAGGCGCCGGCGGTGACCAGCGCCAGCGCGAGGGCCGCGTCCAGCGAACCGATCCCGGCCGGCGTCGGCAGCCAGCCGGCCGCGGTGCTCGCGCACAGGTACGCCACCATCACCCCGCTGACCGGCACCGGCGCGTGCACCGCGCGGATCACGGCGGCCACCACCGCGCCGTGCATCATCGGGAAGGCGAGCGAACCGCCCCACAGGGCCGCCACCCTGGACCGGTCGCGGTGCACCGCCCGCACGTCGTGCGCGACCGAGGCGACGAAGCCGCGCAGCCGCGCGCCGAGCCTGCGGGCGTACCGCAGCAGCAGCACGATCCCGGCCAGCGCGGCGCCGCCGCCGACCGCGAGCAGCACCGGGTGGTCCGGCAGCGCGGGCCGCCCGGAGACCACCCGCCGGATGTGCAGCGCGTCGGGGAAGACCAGCAGCGCCACCAGCAGCAGCACGATCCGCCCGGCCACGGCCGCCGCCGCGCGCACCGCGAGGGCGGCCAGCGCGGCGGTGGGGGTCATCCCGCGCCGGACCAGGAACCGCAGGTTCACCGCGTTGCCGCCGACGCCGGCCGGCAGCACGTGGTTGGCGGCCGAGGCGGCGAACTGCGCGGCCAGCAACCGCCCGGGCGGGACCGGACGCAGCACCGCGCCCTGGAGCGCGACGGCGGAGAAGACCCAGGTCATGACCGCGGCCAGGCAGGCCACCGCGAGCCACTCGCCGTCGGCGGAACCGAGCTGCCCGGCCCCGGAGTTGATGAGCGTCCACTTGCTGGCCAGCAGCACCGCGACGGCGGCGAGCGGCAGCACCATCGCCGTCGAACGCACGGAAGCGCGCTGCCACAAGGCTCCATCGGTGCGTGCGACGGACACGGCGGCTCCTCGGCGCGTGGGGACGGCACGTCCAGGCTAGGACGTCACGGACCCGCTCTCCTACCCGCGCAGGGCCACTTGGGTCAACGCGCCGGGGAACATCAGCCGACGGGACGACTTCGCCGCCCCGCAATGGACGACTATGCGGCCGCCGGCGCCCCCGAACGACCCGGACACGGAGCGCGGATACGGGGGCGGACACGGGCGCGCGCGCCGGCCGCCGGTCCGCGGGACGCGCGGACCGGCGGCTCTTCCCTCAGCGCGACCGGGCGGTGGTGAGAGGTCCACCACCCGGCCGTTTCGGGCAGCGGATCAGGCGGCGGGCGCCGTCCACTGCTGATTGGCGGCACCGGTGCAGGTCCAGATCTGCAATCGGGTGCCGTTGGCCGAACTCGGCCCGGTGGCGTCCAGGCACTTGCCCGAGCCGGTGTTCACCAGCTCGTTGTCCGGGCCCCTGGTCCACTGCTGGGCCGCCGTGCCGTTGCAGTCGTACAACTGCGTCTGGCTGCCGTCGGCGGTGCCGGCCGAGGTCACGTCCAGGCACTTGCCCAGCGCCTGGAGAGTGTTGCCCGAGGCGGTCCACTGCTGGGCGGCGGAGCCGTTGCAGTCGTAGAGCTGCACCGCGGTTCCGTTGGCGGAGCTGCCGCCGGCCACGTCGGCGCACTTGCCGCCGTAGCCGGTGATCGCGCCGGTGTGGCCGGGGCTGGTGCCGCCGCCGCTGCCCTGGGTGCCGGACCAGGTGAACGTCGCCGAGGCGCCCGCGGGCATGGTGTAAGTGAAGTGCTCGTTGCCCCAGTTGACCGTGACCGGCTGCGCGGAGGTCGACTCGTTGTAGGCGATCAGGGCCTTGGAGCCGTCCGGGTTCTTCCACGCGACGTTGCGGATCGTGGAGTTGTCGTCGGAGCTGATCCGGTGCGCGCCGGGCCGCACGAACTTCGTCAGCTGGCCCATCGTGTAGTACTCGATGGTGTAGTCGACCTGCCCGCTGCGGCTGTCGCCGTTGTGCACGGTGACCAGGCCGGTGCAGGTGCCGCAACCGCCGTTGTGCGGGCCCATGTTCTGATCGACCGCCAGGCTCCACTTGACCCAGCTCTGGCCCCAGTTGCGGGTGTAGTCGATCAGGTTCTCCATGTCCTCCTTCTGCTGGTTGCCGATCCAGGTGCCGCCGGAGTGCTCGGTGTCGAAGTCCGGCACGTTCGGGTACTGGTTGTGGATCGTGGTCTGCTCGCTGGTGCTGCCCTCGTAGCCGTGCCAGGCGATCCCGCCGAAGTTGGGGTCGTCGCGGATGGATTCGTCGTCCACGGTGGGCGCGGCGAAGCTGTCGTACGAGTCGGGGTTCCAGTCCAGCGCGAGCACCTTCGTGGACAGGCCGGCGGTGTGCAGCGCGGGCAGCAGGTCGTTCTTGGTGAAGTACGCCAGCCCGGAGCCGTTCCAGTTCGCGCCCGGGTAGTCGCCGCCGACCGTCGGCTCGTTCTGCACCGACACGTAGTCGATCGGCACGCCCGCGGCCTGGTACGCCTGGATGTACTTCACGAAGTACTGCGCGTAGGCCGCGTAGTACTGCGACTGGAGCCAGCCCTGCACGTAGCTGCCGTTGTCCTTCATCCACGGCGGCGGGGTCCACGGGGTGGCCATCACCGTGACGTCCGGGTTGATCTGCTCGGCCTGCTTGGTCAGCGGCAGGACGTCCGTCTGGTCGTGGGCGATGGAGAAGTGGGCGAGCGTCGGGTCGGTCTGGCCGGCCGGCATGTCGTCGTACGTGTAGTTGTTGCGGGCCAGGTCGGAGGCGCCCATCGGGTTGCGCAGGAAGTCCAGGCCGATCCCGTTGACCGGGTCGAAGAGCTTCTGCATCACCGAGTCGCGGGTGGATGCCGACAGGGCGCCGCTGGAGTTGAGCAGATAGGCGGCGGTGTCGGTGAAGGACGCGCCACCGCCGGTGAACTGCTGGTACTGCGTGCCCTCGTCCACCGTGACCTGCTGGCCGGAGCCGCCGGTCCCGGCGGCGAAGGTCAGCGGGGCCTGCTGCTCCAGGCCCTTCGTGACGTTGCGGCCACCGGAGTCGTTGGTGGTGGTGAGGTACACCTGGACGCTCTCACCGGCCGCGTGCGCGGTGGCCGGCATCGCGAGCATGGGGGCGACGGCCGCCGCGGCCGCCGTCACCACCCCGACGAGGGTGCGCCGCATACGGGTTCTGCCCGCGCGGGGGCGCGTTGCTGCGCTCATGGTTCGTTGCCTTTCTCGGCAATGATGGCATGGGCCTGACATTTCGTCCTACGGGCCGTGCACCATCCGTCCGGGGCAACCGTGCAGCGAGGGGGCCCACACGCTTGTTCCCGTACTTGTTTCACGGCTTATATCGCGACGTGATTTAACTCGCGCTCCACAAGGCCGTCAAGGTGTCGAACGCGGTTCAGATGTCTGAAACACGGTGAAACAACGGTGCGTTGACCGGGTGCAGGGCGATGACCTGCGGGAGGTTGGTCTGGACCGCGGAAAACGCGCGGCGTGCGCCAAGCGGCGCGTCCGGGCCTGGCGGAGGGACTGGGCCGGGCGGTGTCCGGGCCGGGCGTGTCCGGGCCCGGCGTGTCCGGGCCCGGCGGCGTCCGGGCCGGGCCGAGCGACTGGGGCCGGGCGGCGTCTATGCCGGGCGGCGCGCCCGCAGCGGGCGTTCGGCGGGGCGGGCCGGGGCGGTGCTCCCGCGCGGGACCAGCACCGGCGGTTCGAGCAGGACGTCCGCCACCCGCTCCCCCCGTACGTGTGCGAGCAGGACCTGCGCGGCGCGGTGGCCGTACTCCGGCACGCGGCGGCTCACCGCGGTCAGCGCGGGGTGCACCAGGCGGCACAACTCGCTGTCGTCCCAGGCGACGAGGGACAGCTCGCCCGGCACCGACACCCCCATCTCCTGGGTGACGCCGAGCGCGGCGACGGCCATCACGTCGTTGTCGTAGACGATGGCGGTGGGCCGTTCCGCGGCCGACAGCAGCCGCCGGGTCGCCCGCGCGCCGTCCTCCCCGGAGTAGTCGGTGTAGACGCAGGTGACGCCGCCGAGTCCCAGCTCCTCCGCGGCGGCCTCGAACGCCTCGCCGCGCTCGCGGGTGTGCACGAAGTGCGGCGGCCCGGCCACCCGGGCGATCTCGCGGTGCCCCAGAGCCGCGAGGTAGGCGAGGGTCTCCCGGACGGCGACGGCGTCGTCGATCCAGACCGACGGCACCCCCGGCACCCGGCCCGCGTGGCCCACCGCCAGGGCGGGCAGGCCGAGTTCGGCGAGCAGCGCGGGGCGCGGATCGGGTTCGCGCAGGTCCACCAGGAGCACGCCGTCCACCCGCCGCTCGCCCCACCAGCGCCGGTACGCCTCCTCCTCGGCGCCGGCGTCCTCGGTGACCTGGAGCAGCAGCGCCGTGCCGGTGGCGGCCAGGCCGGCCTCGACACCGGAGATCAGCCGCATGAAGAACGGTTCGATGCCCAGCACCCACGCGGGCCGGTCCACCACCAGGCCGATCGCGCCGGCCCGGCCGTCGGACAGCGCGCGGGCGGCGCTGCTGGGGTGCCAGCCCATCCGGGCGGCGATCTCCAGGATGCGCGCGCGGGTTCCCTCCGAGACGCCCGGTTTGCCGTTGAGCGCGTAGGACACCGCGCCCTTCGAAACACCTGCCGCCTCGGCGATGTCGGCGATGGTGGGGCGCTTCTTGGGGGACACGGGGGACATGCGGCCTCGGGTGGTGCGGGGCCCGCGGGCGGGCCGTGTGCGGCGATACGGCCCGCCCACCTTAACAACGCTGAACCGGGGCAGTGGCGTTGGCACCGTGGCCGCGGGATCTCCGCGACGGCGCCGCCGGCTCAACCGGTTGAGCGCCGCGGTCCCGCCCCGGTCCCGCCCCGGTTCAGCCGCGTACGGCCGAGATCTCCAACCGGACGTAGTCCGCGACGGGTTCGGCCAGCCGCGCGGCGACCGCCTGGACGAAGGGCTCGTGGTCGGCGTCGGCCATGGCGTCCAGCCGAGGGCCGAGGATGACGGTCGCGAGGAAGGACTCCAACTGCTCGCCGCGCTCGAACCTGGCCGGGTCGGGGCGCAGCCGGACGTCGATGTCGGTGAACCCGGCGGCGGCCAGCCGCTCGCGGGTGTCGTCCACGCCCGCGAACTCCCAGGTGTCGGAGGCGGTGCCGGTGACGTCGGCGACGGCCGCGTTCACCGCGGCGATGTTGCCGCGGCCGCCGCAGTCGCTGACCAGGCGGGCTCCGGGCCGCATCCGCTCGGCGAGCGACGCGAAGAGCGCGGAGTGGTCCTCGACCCAGTGGAAGGTCGCGACGCTGAAGACCGCGTCCACCTCGCCGTCGAAGGGCAGCGGCTTCGTCAGGTCGGCGAGCACGACCTCCACCCGGTCCAGGCGTCCGGCCAGCCGCTCGCGCAACTGGTCCAGCATGCGGGCGGAACCGTCCATGGCGACCACCCGGCCGTCCGGCAGCCGGTCCAGCAGCCCTTCCGTGTCGCGCCCGGTACCGCACCCCGCGTCCAGCACCCGCTCGTCGCCGCGCAGCGGCAGCCGGGCGAGCGTGCGCCGCCCCCAGCCGAGGTGCGGCAGCGGCAGGGAGTCGTACGTCCTGGCATCCCATTCCCGGGGCATGGCGCTCCAATCATCACGCGACCACGGCCGGCCGCCCGACGGCGGCGGTCCGGTGATCACCTCGACCGCCACAGTACGCCGCACTGACCGCATGGTGATACCGGCGTCTCATATAATGGTCAGCGCTCGGGGCGCGCCGACCCCCGGAACGGCGTGCGGGCGGGGTGCGGGATACGGGCGCAGGGCGCCGGGTGCGGGGTGCCGTTTGTGCGTGGCACCGGGTACGGGCGCGGGTTCCGCCCGGCTACGGGCGCGGCGCCCAGACGGGGCTACGGTCCTTGTCCACCAGCGCGGCGCGCACCCCTTCGTGGAAGTCGGGCTCGCGGGCGGTGCGGCAGGCGCTCTCCAGCTCCAGGGCCAGGCACTCCGCCAGGCTCGCGCCGGCGCCCGCGCGCAGCAGCCCGAAGGTCAGCTCCAGGCTCATCGGGCTGGCCCGGTCCAGCACCGCGAGGGTGTCCTCGGCCCACGCCCGGTCCGCGGCGTCCCCGGCACCGGTCTGCGCGGTGAGCCGGTCCCGCAGCTCCGCCAGGTCCGGGGCGGAGAAGCAGCGCTCGATCGCCGCGCGGTGCCCGGCGAGTTCGGAGGGCGGCGCGGCCACGGCGAACCGTTCCAGCACCGCGTCCGGGGCGCCGCCGTCCGCGCCCGTCAGCGCCTCCTCCAGCGCGGGCAGGTCGGCGGCGGGAACGTAGTGCGTGGCCAGGCCGCACTCGACCGCGGCGGCGCCCGAGATCCGTACGCCCGTCAACCCGAGGTACCAGCCGACGGCGCCCGGCAGCCGGGGCAGGAAGTAGGTCGCGCCGATGTCCGGGAAGAACCCGATCGCCGTCTCCGGCATCGCCAGCACCGCCCGCTCGGTGACCACCATCGCCGAGCCGTGCACCGAGATGCCCAGCCCGCCGCCCATCGCGTACCCGTCGACCAGCGCGGTGTACGGCTTCGGGAACTGGGCGACCAGCGCGTTCAGGGTGTACTCCGTGCTGAAGTACGTGCGGACCGCCGCGTCGTCGCCGCGCAGGCCCGCGGCGCGCATCGCCAGGATGTCGCCGCCGGCGCAGAACGCCTTCGGGGAGGTGCTGCGCACCAGCACCGAACGGACCACGGGGTCCTGCCGCCATCCGCGCAGCGTCGTGTCGATCGCGCGGGCCATCTCCAGGTCCAGCGCGTTCAGCGCACCCGGGCGGTCGAGTTCCAGGACCCCCACGCCTGAGGCGGTGACCGCGCCGCGCACCGTAGCCGAGGTCTCTGCCCTGCCCATGTACCGCTCCCAACGTCGTGCCTACGGCGCCCCTGGCCGGCGCGGGCTCCCGCGCGGCTCCCCGCGGGAGGACCGGCAGGTACCCGGGCCCGGCCGGCGGGTGATCCCGGAACCGACAGTACGCGGCGGGTCGGGCGGGTTGATACGCTGCCCGGGAGCCGTGACTGGCGTGCTGGGATGGGTGCAACCATCGGGAAGCGGCTCGCGCGAAACAGAAGTGCCGTGCGCCTGGGCCACCCCGTTGCCGAATCTCCGGAGGACCCCGCCATGGCCGAACCGTCTGTCACCCAGCAGTCCCCGCACACTCCGCAGTCCCGCCAGTCCGTCGAGTCCACCGCGTTCCGCAGCGCCCTTGAGGTGATCCGGGGCGTCGAGCCGCGGGTCGCGGACGCGATCGCCGCGGAGGTCGCCGACCAGCGCGAGATGCTCAAGCTGATCGCGAGCGAGAACTACGCCTCGCCCGCGGTGCTGCTGGCGATGGGCAACTGGTTCAGCGACAAGTACGCGGAGGGCACCGTCGGCCGCCGCTTCTACGCGGGCTGCCGCAACGTGGACACCGTCGAGGCGCTCGCCGCCGAGCACGCCCGCAACGTCTTCGGCGCCGCGCACGCCTACGTTCAGCCGCACTCCGGGATCGACGCGAACCTCGTCGCGTTCTGGGCGGTGCTCTCGCAGCGGGTGGAGCGCCCGGCGCTGGACAAGGCCGGCGTCCGCCAGGTCAACGACCTGACCGAGCAGGACTGGGCCCGGCTGCGCGCCGACTTCGGCAACCAGCGGATGCTCGGCATGTCCCTGGACGCGGGCGGCCACCTCACGCACGGCTTCCGCCCGAACATCTCGGGCAAGATGTTCGAGCAGCGCAGCTACGGCACCGACCCGCGGACCGGCCTGGTGGACTACGACGCGCTGCGCGCCGCGGCCCGCGAGTTCCGGCCGCTGATCCTGGTCGCGGGCTACTCCGCCTACCCGCGGCTGGTCAACTTCCGCATCATGCGCGAGATCGCCGACGAGGTCGGCGCCACGCTGATGGTGGACATGGCGCACTTCGCCGGCCTGGTCGCGGGCAAGGTGCTGACCGGCGACTTCGACCCGGTGCCGCACGCGAACATCGTCACCACCACCACCCACAAGTCGCTGCGCGGCCCGCGCGGCGGCATGGTGCTGTGCGACGACGCGCTCGCCGAGCACGTGGACCGGGGCTGCCCGATGGTGCTCGGCGGCCCGCTGCCGCACGTGATGGCGGCCAAGGCGGTGGCGCTGGCGGAGGCGGCCCGGCCGGAGTTCGGCACGTACGCGCACGCCGTGGTGGACAACGCCCGCTCCCTCGCCGAGGGCCTGATGCGGCGCGGCGCGACGCTGGTCACCGGCGGCACCGACAACCACCTGGCGCTGATCGACGTCTCCTCCTACGGCCTGACGGGCCGTCAGGCGGAGGCGGCACTGCTGGACGCGGGCATCGTCACCAACCGCAACTCGGTGCCGCAGGACCCGAACGGCGCCTGGTACACCTCCGGCATCCGCATCGGCACCCCCGCGCTGACCACCCGGGGCCTGGGCGCGCCGGAGATGGACGAGATCGCCGGCCTCATCGACACGGTGCTGGCGGCCACGACCCCCGCCGCGGCGGCGAAGGGCGGGACGTCGAAGGCCAACTACGTGCTGGACCCGGCCGTCGCCGAGCAGGTCGCCGCCCGCTCCGCCGACCTGCTCGCCGGTTTCCCGCTCTACCCGGGCATCGACCTGAGCTGACCGGCCCGCCGAACCGGATCGGCCCGCCCCTCGTACGTCGTCGCGCGTACGAGGGGCGGGCCGATCCATGTGCCCGGGCAGATCGGGCGAACCGAGCGCCGGACGGGCCGGACTGCCCGGGTGCCCGGGTGACGGATCAGGTGAAGGACCAGATCACGCCGTGGTTGGCGATGGTGACCGCGACCATGACGGCCAGGTCGGCCACGCCGAGCGCCAGACCGAGGGCCGCGCGGCCGCGGCGGCGGGTGCCGCGGGCGAAGGCGACGAGCGCGAGGACGACGGCGGCCGGGCCGAGCACGACGTTCATCACCAGCAGGCCGGGCAGGCCGAGCAGGAAGGACGCGACGGCCATCCCGTCGGCGTCACGGACGTTGCGGGAGACGGCGGAGGACTCGGAGGCCGCGGATGCCGCCGGGGCGGTGCGGATCGCGGTGGTCGTGCGCGCGGCCGAGGAGCCGGCGTCGACCGGGTGCGCTGCGGTGTTCACGGTGTTCCTCTCGGAAACGGTGGGTTCTTCCGGTCCGCCGATCGGGCGGCGCCGGACGGGCGGCCCGCTCAGCGGTGGCGGCGGGCGACACCCTCGCGGACGGCGAAACCGAGCAGCCAGGCCGCGATGGCGGCGGCGAGCACGGTGAAGACCGTGAGCGAGGTGTGGGCGGCGGCACCCATCAGGATGCCCATCCCCAGCAGGAGGACGACGAGGCTCATGTCTGCTGCACCTCCAGCGAGTCGAGATTTCAGATGACAGTTGTTCACTGACTTCTCCAGTGTACGGTGGCCAAAGTCGGAGAACGGTTGTTTACTGAATGACATGAGTCACACTTCCGACGCCCCCGGGACCGGGGCGGCCCGGGCAACTCGGGCGGAGCAGGCGGGCGTTGCCGCGCAGCCGTCCGCCGAGGGGCACCAACCGGGCATCCGCCAGGCCCAGAAGCAGCAGACCCGGCAGGCGCTGCTCGACGCGGGCCTGCGCCTGCTGGAGCACCAGAACCTCAGCAGCCTCGGACTGCGCGAGCTGACCCGGGAGGTGGGCGTCTCCCCCGCCGCGTTCTACCGCCACTTCCCCGACATGGCCGGCCTCGGGGTCGCCCTGGTCGACGAGGCGCTGGGCAGCCTGCACGACATGGTCCGCGCGGTGCTCGCCGACGGCGCCGACGGTTCGGTGCCCGATGTCCTGATCGAGCGCACCGTCGCGATCACCGCGGCCTACGTCGACGAGCACCGCCCGCACATCCGCTTCATCGCGCGCGAGCGGCACGGCGGCGTGCGGACCGTACGGGAGGCCATCGCGGCCGAACTCGGCCGGTTCACCGACGAGGTGGCCGCCGGCCTGGCCGCGCAGCCCTCGTCGGCCGGCTGGTCCCGGGCCGAACTGCACGTGCTCGCCGGGCTCTACGTCGACCACATGGTGATGACCGCCGCGGAACTCCTGGAGGCGCCGCGCGACGACACCGCCGTGCGGCGGCGGATCATGCACGCGGCCCGGCTGCGGATGCGGATCATCAGCGTGGGCCGGCGGCACTGGCTCGACCCGGAACCGGACTGACC
The DNA here is from genome assembly GCF_040702025.1 of Streptomyces sp. NPDC088194. Taxonomy (NCBI): domain Bacteria; kingdom Bacillati; phylum Actinomycetota; class Actinomycetes; order Kitasatosporales; family Streptomycetaceae; genus Streptomyces; species Streptomyces sp. NPDC088194. The sequence continues at coordinate 68,157 of NZ_JBFBIV010000006.1, forward strand.
CGGGGGCGGCGTCGCGCGCGGACGCGGGAGGCCGGCGGGCCCGTCAGTGGAGTACGGGACCGTGCGACAGGACAGCACGGCCCCGAGCCTCACGGGGCGGGCGCGAGGGGGGGCGGACAGGGCCTTTTGGAGTCGGTACGGACACGGTCCGCACCCGCACCGGCTCTCCCCCGCGGGCCTGCGCCCCCCTCGGGCACACACGGCATCCCGGGACGCCGTCCACCGATCATGGGTCGGACCCCCGTCCCGGCGGGAGGACGGAACGCGCCACCTGATGGTCGAAACGCGCCAGATCGCGCGTAGGCTGCTGGCACGTCCCCGGCGGACCGCCGCGGGACGCCCAGGACGACCGCCGACCGCCGGAGTTCCGGTATGCCGCCAGCAGCGCCCATAACCGACCTGCCCACCTCGCACCCGCACCCGCACCCCGGCGTGACCCCGTGCCCGTGCCCGCCCGTACACCAGGGGCCCGCACACCAGAAGTACGACGGACGACGCGGCGGGCAGGGCGAAGGCGGTGGGGACAACGCGCAGGGCCCGTACGGCGGTACGGCCCGCACGTCCGTCCCCGCCTCGCTGGCGGGGGCCCCGCTCACCGACTCCGTCGTGGTGCCCCGCCTGATCGCGACGGCCACCGCGAACAACCCGCGCGAGGCCGAACAGTTGGTACGCGCCGCCGGGCTGCCGCACATACTCGGCCAGCCGGAGACCACGCGTGCCCCGTCCACGCGCACCTACCGGCTGTGGGGCGCGGTGCTGGCGCGCACCGGGCGGGTCGACGCCGGGCTGCTGGCCGCGGCCGGCTACCGGCCCGGCCTGCTCGACGTGTTCGACTACCTGATGACCTCCGCGCCGACCGTCGGCGAGGGCCTGGCCCGCGGCGCGGCCCACATCCACCTGATCAGCAGCAACTCCCTGCTGACCATCGACGAGTCCGACGACGAGGTGACCATCGGCTACGCCGCACGGCACGGCGACGACGAACTGCGCTGGGTGGTCGCGGAGTTCGCGCTCGCGGTGCTGACCAGGCAGCTGCGGCACTCGACCGGTCGTGAACTCTCCCCGGTCCGGGTGGAGTTCGCCCATCGGGCGCCCCTCAGGCAGGCCCCGCACCAGGAGGCTTTCGGGAACGCCCGGTTGGAGTTCGGCGCGACGGCCGACGCGATCACGCTGCACCGGCAGGACCTGGAAAGGCGGTTGGACACCGCCGATCCCGCGCTGGCCGCGATCATGCTGCGCGCCGCGGCCGAGATGCCGGCACCGCGGATACCGCGATCGGTCGCCGTACCCGGACTGCGCGAAGTGATCGCCGAGCAACTGCCCAACGGACGGCCCTCGTTGGCGGATGCCGCGCGGCGCCTCGCGATCAGCACGCGTACCCTGCAACGCAGGCTCGGCGACTCCGGCACCACCTGGCGGGCCGAACTGGACGCGGTACGGCGCGAGCAGTCACTCCGGCACGGGAGCGCGGGCTCCGCTCAGCGCGCGGTGCGGCTGGGCTTCGCCGAGTCGCGCTCGCTCCGGCGCGCGATGAACCGCTGGGACGCGGACAACCGCGGCGAGGGCGCACGCACCGACGGCAGCACCGGCCGCGGCGGCGACCACGACACCGGCGACCACAGCACCGACGGCGACGGGACCGGCGAGCGGTCCGGCACACCACAGGAGGCGGGCACGGCGTGACCGACGGAACCGAGCGAGCCCAGTACAGCGAAGGCGGCGACCCGGTCTGCTGGTCGGACCGGGTGTGCGAGGAGTGCGGGGCCTTCCGGGAGACCGCGGACCCGACGTGCGCGCGCTGCGGCAGCCCGTACCCTGGCGCCGGCCCGTCAAGTCCGGCGGGACCGCGCCCGCTCCCCTCGGAACACGTCCCGTCCGACCGGCAGAACGCGCCTCCACCACCGTCAGCGCTCCGACCGCCCTGCCGGCGAGCCGAGCAGTGACCGTCGGCACCGGCGCCGTACTGGTCTTCAGTGCGACCGCCGGATACCGGCACGCCTCGATCACGGCGGGCGCCGCCGCGCTCGCGGAACTCGCCGGCCGGCACGGCATGCCCGCCCGCCACACCGAGGACCCGGACGACCTGCGGCCCGACGCGCTCGCGGGCTGCGCGGCGGTGGTGTTCCTCTCCCCCACCGGCGAGGTCCTGCACGACCGGGCCCGGGCCGCGCTGCGCGACTTCGTGACGGGCGGCGGAGGCTTCCTCGGCATCCACGCGGCGACCTGCGCGGAGTACGACTGGCCGTACTACGGCGAGTTGCTGGGCGCGCGCTTCGACGGGCATCCGCGGGTCCAGCCGGCCGACGTGCTCGTGCACGACCGTACGCACCCCGCGACCGCGCACCTCCCGGCCACCTGGCGCTGGACCGACGAGTGGTACGACTTCCGCGCGGGACCGGCCGGTCGGGGCGTGCGGGTGCTCGCGTCCGCCGACGAGGACAGCTACGAGGGCGGCACGATGGGCGCCGTCCATCCGCTGGTGTGGTGCCACCGGGTGGGCGAGGGAAGGGTGTTCTACACCGCGCTCGGCCACCTCGAATCCGCCTACGCCGACCCGGACTTCCGCCGCCATCTCGACGGCGCGCTGCTGTGGTGCGCGGGAACGGCGGAGTGAGTCTCATCCCGATCGCCCACCGGGGGCGCGCGTTCTGGCGTACACGCCCGTAATTACGGCCTTTCGTATCCGCCACGGGCGACGGCGCTACTACGCTGAGTGGCGGCAGGAGAGTGACGGCGCCGGGGAGTCGGGAGGGCCGTATGGACGCTGAACCTGCGAGGGCGGTGGAGACGGACATCGAACGGGTGGGCGGCCGGCCCACCGAGCAGCTCGCACGGTTACTGGCCCGCGCCGAGAACGGCGCGCAGGCCGCGCGCCACCTGGCCGAGGTGCACAGCGCGCTGATGCACTACTGCGGTCTCCAGTCGTGCCGCCACGCCAAGGGGCCGCCGCGGCCGATCGACCGGCGCACCTACCGGCACAGCTTCCTGCTGCCGGACGGCGGGGTGCGGCTGGTGTGGGAACTGGAGCACAACACCGGGCCGGGCGGCGAACTCCGGTACGCGGTCTTCACCGACCGGGGCGAACTCGCACTCGCCGAGTGGGAGGCCGACACGGCGTTCGGCCGGCCGCCGCCGTGGACCGGCCCGGACGGCGGCAGCGATCCGGCAGCGGCCGACCTCGGCGGAGTCGGCGGCGTCGCCGGAATCGGCGGGCTCGCGGACCTGGACGGTGAGGCGGGCGGGGCCGGTCCGGGCGGCGCGGCGGGTCCGGGCGGGCTCGACGACGTGGACGTCCTGGGCGACCCGGCGCGGTCGGCGCCGCTCCCCCTGCCGCCGCTGCCCGAGCCGCACGGCTGCCACCGCGCCTACACCGAGGCCGACTCACCCGAGCACGCCCGCCGCCTGCTGCGCCGCGCGTCGAACGCCAACCCGCCGGGTGAGGAGGTCCATCGGCGGCTGCACGCGGCCATCGCCCACACCATCGGCATCGTGACCCGCCGCAGCACGCTCGTCGCCGGCCGCACGGTGACCTGGTCGCTGTACGAGCACGCGTTCCTCCTGCTCGACGGCACCGAGTTGAGCCTGTGGGAGATCGACCACACCCGCACCCCGAACGGGAGCCCGGTGTGCGAGGTCTACGCCTCGCGCGACGCGGCACTGGACACGGCGGTCCGCCGGATCGAGGCGGGCTGACCTGACCGGTTCGGCCGGGTGGCAGGAGCCGTACGCCTCCTGCCGCCCGCCGTGGCGGCCCGTGCCTGCCTCAGCCGTCGCCGCCGCGCTCGGGACGGCTGTCCGGTTCGGGGTGGGCGGCGGCCTCCGGGGACGTGTGGTCGTGGCCGTACTCGCAGATCCGGTCGTGCTCGTCCTCGGCGGCGAACCTGACCAGGGTCAGCCGGGAGAGCGGAGGCACGTTGCCGGTGCGGCCGGCCCGGCGCCAGGCGACGAGCACGGTCAGCCGGATCATCTTCCGGGCGACGTACACCAGCAGGGCGGCGAGCGGGAGTTCGGCGACCACCGCCGTGATGATCGCGCCGGTCAGCTCGTCGCTGTTCCAGTCCAGCACGATGTCGAACCAGGCGTCGCAGCACAGCAGCGCGGCGGTGACCAGCGCCCACGGGATGAAGATCTGCAACCGCCGCCACGCGCACAGCGCGGTGATGCCGATCGCCACGATCAGCGCGCCGTCGAAGCCGACCCAGGCGAAGCGCCACTGGTCGACCTCGTGGTGGGTGGGCAGGCTGGCCGAGAGGTAGCCGATCCACGGGATCAGGAAGAGGAAGCTGCCGGTGACGACGGCGAGGAACATCCGGCGCAGGTGACGCACGTGGTGGTCGTGCAGGGACGGGACCTCGTGAACCATGTCGTCCACTGTGCCCGACGCGTGTGCCCGACGGGGCCCCGCCGCGAACGGCGACGAGCGGATCACGGGCAGGACGGGACCGCGGGTGATCCGTTCGGCGGCGTGCCCGGCGCCGTACCGAACGGGTCGAGGGAGCCCACGGCCTCCGACAGCGCGTGGAAGACGTCCTCGCCGAGTGGCGCGACGACCCGGGCCCGCAGGGTCCGCGCGAGCGAGCGGGAGGCGGCGAGCACGGACTCGGCGCCGGCCGAGGTCAGCGCGGTGTAGACCACCCGGCGGTCGGCGTCGGAGGGGCGGCGCTCGACAAGTCCGGCGTCGGCGAGCCGGTCGACGAGCTTGGTGGTGCCGGCGGTGGAGAAGCCGAGCGCGGCGGAGAGCTGGTTCATGGGCGCGGCCTGACCGGGCGCGGTGACCAGGAACATCAGCGCCTGGAAGGAGCTCGGCGCCAGCCCCTGCTCGGCCTCGACGTCGGCGAGCATGTCGTCGGTCAGCCGTCGCACGCCCGACTGGAGGGCGTGCCACCGCTTCAGCAGGGCCAGTTCGTCGGCGTCGGGGCACGCTTGCGCCGCGTTGCTCCGTACGGGTTCCACCACCATGGCTCCAGGATAGCCTTCGAGCTATCATCTCGCTGGTTAGCTAATTACTGGTAACGTATTGAGCGTTCCATCAGCCCGAGGGGTCGATCCGGCCCGCCCGCGCCCGGAGAGGACGACACCATGTCGCAGACCACCGCCGAAGCCGGACGCTGGGTGCTGGACCCCGCGCGCTCCTCCGTCGGCTTCCGCAGCAAGACGTTCTGGGGGCTGCTGACGGTGAAGGGCACCTTCGGCACCGTCAGCGGCGAGGGCGAGGTCGCGCCCGACGGCACCGGGCGCGGCACCCTCACCATCGACGCCGCCTCCCTCGACACCGGCAACGGCAAGCGCGACACCCACCTGCGCTCCGCCGACTTCTTCGCCGTCGACGAGCACCCGACGATCGTCTTCACCGCGGGCTCCGTCACGGCCCCCGCGGACGGCTCCGGCGAGGTCCAGGTCACCGGCGACCTCGCGGTCCGCGGCGTCTCCCGCCCGATCGCCTTCCCCGCCCGGGTCACCCTCGCCTCGCCCCAGGAGGCCACCCTGGAAGCCGATCTCCCCGTGGACCGGGCGGAGTTCGGCATCACCTGGAACCAACTCGGCATGCTGCTCAGCCCGTCCACGGTCGTCGTCACCGCGCACTACCGCCGCGAGAGCTGAGCGCGCGCCCTCGGGCGGTCCCCCGTACGGTGCACCCGATCCGCCCGGCGGGCTCTCTCGCGCGCCCTCGGGTCAACTCCCGCCGGCGGTGAGGAGTTCGTGCACCGGGAGGGTGGCCGCGCCGAGGGCGACCGCCTCCTGACCGAGCCGGCCGAGTTCGACCACGGTCCCACCGGCGAGGTAGCCGAGCACATGACGGTCCATCACCTCCCGCACCACGGGCAGCATCACGGGGCCCATCGCGGCGCTCACCCAGCCGGAGAGGATCACCCGGTCAGGACCGAGCAGGTTCACCAGGTTGGCGATGCCCACGCCGAGGTACTCCGCGGCCCGGCGCACCGTGTCCGCGGCGGCACCGGGCGTGCGGGCGGCGGCGATCAGCGCGGCCAGCCGCCCCTCGGTGTCGCCCCCTCCCAACTCCACCGCCCCGGGCCGCTGTTCGTAGTACGCGAGGATCGCCTCGGCGCCGACGTACGCCTCCAGACAGCCGCGCGACCCGCACCGGCAGGCCGCGCCGTCCTTCTCCACCACGGTGTGGCCCCACTCGCTGGTCACGCTGGTGACGCCACCGGGTGAGCCCGTCGCCACCGCGGCACCGACGCCGACCGCGAGCAGCGCGACGATCGCCCGCTCCGCGCCCCGGCCCGCGCCGCGCCACATCTCGGCCTGGCCGAGGGTGCGGGCGCAGTTGTCCAGGTGCAGCGGGGCGGCGAGGTGCGGGCCGAGCAGGTCGCCGAAAGGCACGCCGGACCAGCCGAGGGTCGGCGCGTGCACGAGCCCGCCGGGCAGTACCGCGCCGGGCACGCCGACGCCGACACCGAGCAGCCCGGCCGGATCGACCCCTGCCTCGGCGGTGACCTCCGCGATGCCCGCGAGCACCGACGCGGCGAGCAGCACGGGGTCCGAACGGCCGCCGTCCATCGGGTGGGTGGCGGTCGCCAGCGTGTCGAGGGTCCAGTCGAAGAGGCCGACCTCGACATGCGTCTCGCCGATGTCCACGCCGACCACCTGGGCGTATCCCGGCTCGACCGCCAGCAGAGCGGCCGGGCGGCCGCCGTCGGAGTCCAGCAGCCCGGCCTCCGCCACCAGGCCGTCGCCGAGCAGGTCGGTGACCACGTTGCTCACCGTCGCCGCGCTGAGCCCGGTGACCCGCGCCAGGTCGAACCGGCTGGCCGGGCCGTTCAGGTAGAGCCTGGTCAGGACGGACGTGCGGTTGTGCCGGCGCAGATCCCTCGTCGTCCGCCCCACATCGCGCTTCACCGGGCCCCCCTGTCGCCGTACCCGGCACATCGTGCCAGATCGGGGGTCGGCCGCCACCAGGGGGGAAGCGCTCTCCCGGTCCCCCGGTGAGCGCTCTCCATCGGGCCGGCGGGGAGCGAGCGGCAGCCGTCACCGCGCCTGCGGCCCGGCAGACATCGGATGCCTCACCCCCGTCCCGGCGGCAGGCGGCGAACCCGGGGTTCAGTCCCGGCCGGTCCCCCGGTACAGGTCGAGCTCGCCGTCCAACTCCAGCGCCAGCACCGTCGCGTACGGGTCGACGTCACCCGGCGCGGGAGCGTCGATCCACAGCACGCCGGGCACGTCGTGCAGCCCGCCGGTGACGTGGTGGCCCAGCTCGGTCCCGGTGCCCAGCACGGTGGCCCGGCGCACCGCATTGCGCAGGCCGCGCACCGACACCGTCTCGCGCGGCGGGTCGAAACAGGTCAGGTAGAGGGTCCGGCGGTCGGCGGAAAGGGTGCTGGGGCCGTAGTGGTGGCCCGGCGGCAGTCCGGCCACCGTGCCGTACACCGCGTCCGCGTGCCGCGAGACCCACTCGCCCAGGCCCTCCAGGCGGGCGATCTGCTCGGGGGTGATCGTGCCGTCCTCACGCGGGCCGACGTCGAGCAGCAGGTTGCCGCCGGCACCGACCGTCTCGGCGAGGTAGCGGACGAGCTGGCCGACCGACTTCTGCCGGTGGTCGTGCGGCTGGTAGCCCCAGGAGTCATTGACCGTCAGGCACAACTCCCAGGGGCCGTCCGGCGCTTGCAGCGGGACACCCTGCTCGGGCGTGGCGTAGTCGCCGCGGTGCAGCATGCGGGAGTTGAGCACCACATCCGGGGTGGCCGCGAGGATCTCGTCGGCGAGCGCGTCGATGCCCCACTGCTCGGCGGACCGCTCCCACTCGCCGTCGAACCAGAGCAGGTCGGGGCGGTAGCGGGTGGTCAACTCCGCTACCTGCGCGTTGCGGTAGGCCAAGTAGCGGCGCCACGCGGCGGGGTCCTCCGCGCCCGGTGCGGGGGCGCTGAAGCGGTTGTCGTTGACCGGGATCTCGGCCGGCGGCGACGGGTGGCGGACGGTCGGGTAGTCCGGGTGCGACCAGTCCGAGTGCGAGTAGTAGAGCCCGACGCGCAGGCCGTGCGCGCGCAGCGCGTCGGCGTATCCGCCGATCAGGTCGCGGCCGGCCGGGGTGTCGCGCGCCACCGACAGGCCCCGCTGCCCGGTGTCCCACAGCGCGACACCGTCGTGGTGGCGGGCGGTGAGCACCGCGTACCGCGCGCCCGCGCGGACGAACAGCCGCGCCCAGGTGTCCGGTTCGTACCGGGACGCGGTGAACCTGCCGAGCTGGCCCAGGTACTGCTCGTGGCTGACCCGGCCGTCGTAGAACGCCCATGACTCGGGGACGCCGTCGACCGCGTAGACGCCGTAGTGCACGAAGATGCCGAGCTTGGCGTCGGGGAACCAGGGCTGCATGGGCATGAGCCGCAACCGCTCCAATACATCGGAGGTGTGACCGGACGGCCTCGACCCTAAGTCCGCCGGCCCCGCCGATCAATCCCCGCAGGTGCGAGGCCGCAGGAAGGCGGCGTCGGAGGCCGCAGAAAGGCAGCAGGAAGGCGGCGGAAAGGAGGCAGGAAGACCGCAAGAACGCGGCACGACAGCAGCACGAATACGGCACCGCGGGCCCAGGGCCTGCGGCCCGGAGCGGGGCTCAGCAGTCGGCGGGGGGCCGCCGCACCCCGTCCCATCTGCGGGTTGTCGCCGCCCAGGGGCAACGGGAGAGCGCTCTCCCGTCGTGGTATAAAGGCAGGTATGACCACCAGCCGTCCGGGCCGTCCGCGCCTGCCCACCCTCGAAGACGTCGCGCGGTCCGCGGGGGTGTCGCGGGCGACGGTGTCCCGGGTGGTCAACGGCACGCGGAACGTCGACCCGGAGATCCAGAAGGTGGTACAGGAGGCGGTGGCCCAGACCGGCTACGTGCCGAACCGCGCGGCCCGCACCCTGGTGACCCGTCGCACCGACTCGGTCGCACTGGTCTTCTCGGTCCCCGAGCACCCGGCCGACGACCCTTTCATGGCACGGGTGTTCAGCGACGCGTTCTTCGGCCGGATCGTCGGCGGCCTGCTGACGGTGCTGCGGCCGCGCGGCGTGCACCCGGTGCTGATGCTCGCCGACTCCGACGACGTGCGGCGCGAACTCGTCGACAACCTGCGCCAGCAGCACATCGACGGCGTGGTGCTGGTGTCGATAGCGCCCGAGGACCCGCTGCCGTTCCTGCTCACCGAGGCGGGGCTGCCGACGGTGCTGTTCGCCCGCCCCACCACCCGGGTGCCGATCAGCTTCGTGGACATCGCGCAGCAGGCGGGCGTCAAACTGGCCGTCGAGCACCTGGTGTCCCTGGGCCGCACCCGGATCGCCACCATCGCCGGCCCGTACGACTCACCGGCCGGCCGGGACCGGCTGGCCGGGTTCCGCGACGCGATGGCCGAGCACGGCCACCCGTACGCGCCCGACATCGAGGGCGACTTCACGCAGGAGGGCGGCGAGGCGGCGATGCGCACGCTGCTGTCCGAACACCCCGACACCGACGGCGTGTTCGTCGCCAACGACCTGATGGCGCAGGGCGCGCTGCTCGCCCTGCGCGAGCTGGGCCGCCGGGTGCCGGAGGACATCGCCGTCGTCGGCTTCGACGACAGCAGCGCGGCGACCGCCTCCCGCCCGCTGCTGACCACCGTGCGGCAGCCGGTGGAGGACATGGCCGCGGAGATGGCCCGGTTGCTGCTCGCACTGATCGACGACCCGGCCCAGCAGCTCCGTTCGGTGATCTTCAAGACCACCCTGGTCCGCCGCCACTCCGCCTGACGCCTGACGCCTGACCCCCGCCCCTCCGCCCGAACGTCCGCGCCGGCGCCGCTCAGCTCTCCGAGGGGGCCGGGATCGCGATGACGGTGGCGACGAGGCCGGCGTGCGCGATCCAGCGGCCGGTGAAGAGGGCCGGGCCGACCCCGTCGGCGAGGAGCGGGCCGGGCACGAGGACGCGGGCGGTGAAGGTGCCGCGGGCCGGACCGGACGCGGACTGGTCCTGGGCCAGCAGGAGTTCGGCCTCCTCGAAGCCGAGCATGCGGTGGTGGTACGGATACCACGCCTTGTAGACGGTCTCCTTGGCACTGAACAGCAGCCGCCCCCAGTGCATTTCGGGCTTCGCGGCGGTCAACTCCGCGAGCGCCGCGCGCTCTTCGGGGGTGGAGTGGATGACGTCGAGGACGCCGTCGGGCAGCGGGCCGTCGGGCTCGGCGTCGATGCCGAGCGCGAGGATGTCGGCGGCGTGGGCCACGGCGGCGGCCCGGTATCCCTCGCAGTGCGTGATGCTGCCGACGACGCCCTTGGGCCAGACGGGGGCGCCGCGGTCGGCGTTGTCGCGCGGGATCGGGCCGGCGGGCAGGCCGAGCGCGGCGAGCGCCTCCCGCGCGCAGGCGCGCCCGGCGGCGTGTTCGGCCCGGCGTTTGGGCACGGCCCGGGCGACGGCGGGCTCCTCCTCGGGGTGGAGCGGGACGCGGTCGAGTTCGTCGCCGTAGGCGGCCCGGGTGCGGACCGCGGCGGGGAGCAGGTGCTCGATCATCGCCCGGCCCCCGGGCGGCCGGCGAGGATGCGGCGCGGCCCGAGCGGGCCGGCGTCGCGCGCGCCCCATTCGCGCGGGTACCCGAGCGACGCCTCGGTGAAGCGGATGCCGTCGCGGTAGGTGATGCGCGGGATGTGCAGGTGGCCGTAGACGACCTCGGTGGCGCGGAAGCGGACGTGCCAGTCCTCGGTGAGTTCGGTGCCGCACCACAGCGCGAACGACGGGTAGCGCAGCACCCTGGTGGGATCGCGGTGCAGCGGCCAGTGGTTGGCGAGGACCGTGGGCAGTTCGGGGTCGAGGGCCGACAGGCGGTCGGCGGTCGTGGCGACGCGGGCACGGCACCAGTCGTCGATGCCGGGCAGCGGGTCGGGGTGCAGCAGCATCTCGTCGGTGCAGACCACGCCCAGCTCGCTGGAGTGGTCGAGCGCGGCCTTCTTGGTGGTGGCGCCGGGGGTGCCGTCGCGCCAGGTGTAGTCGTAGAGCAGGAACATCGGGCAGACCGCGACGGGGCCCGTGGCGCTCTCCCAGACCGGGTACGGGTCTTCGGGCGTGACGATGCCCAGCCGGCGGATCTCCTCGACCAGGTGCCGGTAGCGGGCCTCGCCGCGCAGGGTCACCGGGTCCTTGGGCGGGGTCCACAACTCGTGGTTGCCGGGCAGCCAGATGACGGTGCCGAAGTTCTCCTTGAGGGTGCGCAGCGCCCACAGGATGTCCTCGACCTGCTCGGCGACGTCGCCGGCCACGATCAGCCAGTCGTCCTCGCCGCCGGGCCGCATCTTCTCCACGATGTCGCGGTTGGCTTCGTAGCCGACGTGCAGGTCGCTGATCGCGAGGAGGTGCGGGGCGCCGGCGGTCGATGTCTGCACGGTTCCGATCCTCCCAGACGCTTCCCGCCCGCGGGCCGACTTCGCCCGTGTGCCGGTGTTTTCCGGTCCGCGCCGCCGCGGTGGTGACGGGGCCCGTGCCCGTACGGGTGACGGACCGCCACCTCCGCGCGCTCGCCCGCTCACACGCCGTACAGCATGATCGGTCACCAGGTCGAAACTTTCGCTGATATCGACCCGCGAACCGCATCGAAGATTCTGGATCACCTCGGATCGCGGCCGAACAAGCCTCGCCCGCAAGGGCAGTTGACCTGGGGCCAACTCCCTTTTCGGCAGCGCGAATCGACGGCGACTCTTTCGTCGTTCATGCCGAAAGTGTTGACAGCCCGACTGGCCCGACCAACACTGTTCGCCGTCGACAGGTCTCCACCGACGTCGACCCGGGCCACCCCCACGGCCCGGTCCTCCGGTCGCCGTCCCTACGACGGCGACCGGTCGGTCCCGGCCGCGTCGTACGAGCCGACGCGCGGTCGCCGTCACGCCCGAACACCGACAGCCCGCAAGGTCGTTCCACGCTGCCCGGCCCCCCACCCGCCTTCACCAGGAGGAAGCACGCACATGAACGACACACCCGCACGCCCCGCGAGCCGCGTCCGCGCGCGGCTCGACCTGCCCGGTCGCCTCAGACTGCTCATCGGCGGCGCCTGCGCCGTCGTCCTGGTCGCCGTTGCGGCGCTGATCCTGCCGGGCACCGCCAACGCCGACACGATCATCACGACCAGCCAGACCGGCACCAACAACGGCTACTACTACTCGTTCTGGACCGACGGCGGCGGGTCGGTCTCGATGGACCTGGGCTCCGGCGGCAACTACAGCACCTCGTGGAGCAACGTCGGGAACTTCGTCGCCGGCAAGGGCTGGAGCACCGGCTCCCGGCAGAACGTGAGCTACTCGGGCAGCTTCAACCCGTCCGGCAACGCCTACCTGTCGCTGTACGGCTGGACCACGAACCCGCTCGTCGAGTACTACATCGTGGACAACTGGGGCACCTACCGGCCCACCGGCACCTACAAGGGCACGGTCACCAGCGACGGCGGCACGTACGACATCTACGAGACGACACGCACCAACGCCCCCTCCATCGAGGGCACCGCGACCTTCAACCAGTACTGGAGCGTCCGGCAGTCCAAGCGGACCGGCGGCACCATCACCGCGGGCAACCACTTCGACGCGTGGGCCCGCGACGGCATGAACCTCGGCACCTTCAACTACCAGATCCTCGCGACCGAGGGCTACCAGAGCAGCGGGAACTCCAACATCACGGTGGGCGGCAGCGGCGGCGGCACCACGGGCAGCACCACGGGGGGCACCACCGGCGGCTCCACGACGGGCGGTTCGACCACCGGCGGCACCACGGGCGGCGGCGGGGGCACCGGTTGCACCGCGACCCTGTCCGCGGGCGAGCAGTGGAGCGACCGGTACAACCTCAATGTCACGGTGAGCGGCGCCGCCAACTGGACGGTCACCATGAACGTCCCCTCCCCCGAGAAGATCATCGCGACCTGGAACATCTCGGCCGCCTACCCCAGCAGCCAGGTACTCACCGCCACCCCCAACGGCAACGGCAGCAACTGGGGCGTCACGATCCAGACCAACGGGACATGGACCTGGCCGTCCGTCTCGTGCAGCGCGTCCTGACCGCCCCGACCCGAACTCCCCAGCAGCGCACCGCGCCACACCCCTGTGGCGCGGTGCGCCCGCTCGCGGGTGGCGTGCGTCAGGCCCGGTCGACCAGGACGGCGGAGCCCTGGCCGACGCCCACGCACATCGTGGCCAGACCGCGCGCCGCGCCGGTACGGCGCATCCGGTGCAGGAGGGTGGTGAGGATACGGGCGCCGGAACAGCCGAGCGGGTGGCCGAGCGCGATGGCGCCGCCGGTGGGGTTGACCAGGTCGGGGTCGATGCCGAGTTCCCGTACCGAGGCGAGCGCCTGGGCGGCGAACGCCTCGTTGAACTCGGCCTCTTCGACGGAGTCGATACCGCGGCCGAGCCGGGCCAGCGCGCGCCGGGTGGCCGGGACGGGGCCGATCCCCATGACGTCGGGGTGCACTCCGGCGCTCGCGCCCGCGGCGTAGCGGCCCAGGGACTCCACTCCGAGGTCGGCGAGCGCGTCCTCGCTGACCAGCAGGAGCGCGGCGGCGCCGTCGTTCATCGGCGAGGCGTTGCCCGCGGTGACGGTGCCGTCGGCGCGGAAGACGGGCTTGAGGGCGGCGAGGCGTTCGGCCGTGGTGTCCTCGCGGATGCTCTCGTCCTGGCTGACGACCACGCCGTCGGGGCGGGCGACGGGCAGGATCTCCGCGTCGAACAGGCCGTTCTTTCGGGCCTCGGCCGCGTTGCGGTGGCTGCGCAGCGCGAAGGCGTCCTGGTCGGCGCGGCTGACGCCGTACCGCTCCGCGACCTCCTCGGCGGTCTCGCCCATCGCCAGCACGCCGTGCAGTTCCGGCATCCGCGGGTTGGTCAGGCGCCAGCCGAGGCGGGTGTCGTGGGTCTGGAGGGCGCGGGGCAGGGCCTCGTCGGGGCGGGCCAGGACGAAGGGCGCGCGACTCATGGACTCCGAGCCGCCGGCCAGCACGATGTCCGCCTCGCCGGCGGCGATCATGCGAGCGGCGGAGGTGACGGCCTCCATGCCGGAGGCGCACAGCCGGTTGACGGTCGCGCCGGGCACGGTGTCGGGCAGGCCGGCGAGCAGCACGGCCATCCGGGCCACGTTGCGGTTGTCCTCGCCGGCCTGGTTGGCGGCGCCCCAGTACACGTCGTCGATCCGGGCCGGGTCGAGCGCGGGAACGCCGTCCAGCAGGCCGCGGATCGCGGTGGCCGCGAGGTCGTCCGGCCGGACCGTGGCGAGCGCACCGCGGAGCCGTCCGATCGGGGTGCGGCGGGCGGCGGCGAAGTGGACTGGGCGCATCGCGGACTCCTCGGGCGAGAAACTAGCAGTGTGAGTTTATGCCGAGTCACAGCCCGTCGTACACCCGGCTGAGCAGCGCGTGCAGCTGATCGCACTCGTCGCCGTCCAGCGGGGCGAGGATCTCGTCCTGCACGACGGCGGCCTTCAGGCGCAGCCGCTTCAGGGCGGTGCGGCCCTTGGGGGTGATGGCGACGTTCACCCGGCGGCGGTCGACGGAGTCGCGGGCCCGCTCCGCGTAGCCGGCCTCGGCCAGGTCGTCGACGACCTTCACGATGTCGCTGGCGTCGATGGCCACGCGGGCGGCGAGGTCGCGCTGGGCGTGCGGGCCGAAGTCGGCGAGGGCGGCGAGGACCGCCATGTGCCACAGCCGCAGCCCTTCCTCGGCGAGGCGTTCGGCGAGGCGGGAGCGGGCCTCCTTGCCGGTTTTCGACAGGAGGTAGGTGGTGAGTTCGGCGAGGCTGGGGGGCGTGCGGGGGTCCATTCCGGCAGTGTAGGCGGTGACCCATGATGGGTGGGGCCATTGATGGGGCGAGCCGTTGATGGGTGGGCACCCATGAAAGGCGGGTCCCACGATGGGTGGCGCCCCTTCACCTGCGCTAGGCTCGCCCCATCATGGGTGCGCACCCACTAACTCGCCCCATCATGGGTGCGCACCCACTAATCGGCTCGCGCCGCCCATCGCACATCACCCGTCACCCGTCACCCGTCACCCCGGAGCCCACCATGGACGCCCTCCACCCGCGCCTGCTCGTCGGCGACTTCGGAGCCACGTTCCGCTTCTACGACCACGTGCTGCCCGCCCTGCTCGGCGCCACCCTCACCCGGGGTGGTCCGGACGGGCCGTACGCGAGCTGGGACGTCGGCACCGAGGGGCTGCTGATGCTCTTCGACCGCGCCGCCATGGCCGAGGTCGCCGGCACCGGTTCCCTGCCCGCCTCGCCCCCCGCCGCCCAGGACCGGGCGATGCTGGTCAGCCGCGTGCCCGATGTGACGGCCGCGTACGACTTGGCGCTGCGCCACGGCGGCACCCCGGTCGCTCCCCCGACCGCCCGCCCCGAATGGGGCCCCACCACGCGCACCGCCCACCTGCGCGACCCGGACGGCAACCTGCTGGAGTTCCAGTCCTACTGACCCCTCGACGGAGGTCGCCGCCGGCCGGGCCGTCGATGCGTGGGACGGTCAGTCGCGGGGGCGGCGGCCGTGCAGGCGTTCCAGTTCGCGGCGGTCGCGCTTGGTGGGGCGGCCGGCGCCGCGGTCGCGTACGCCGAGGGCGAGCGCGTCGGTGCGCGGCGGCGGGGGCGGGCTGTTGTCGACGTACGCCTCGACGGCGACGGGGGCGCCGACCCGCTTGGCGAGCAGGCGGGAGATGACCACGACGCGCTCGCGGCCGGCGTGCACCAGCCGCACCTCGTCGCCGACCTTGACCGCCTGCGCGGGTTTGACCCGCTCGCCGTTGACCTTGACGTGGCCGGCCCGGCAGGCGGTGGCCGCCTGCGACCGGCTCTTGGTGAGCCGTACGCACCAGATCCAGGAGTCGACGCGGACGGTGCCGCCGAGCTGCTCGTGTTCTGCCGCCATGGGATGAAGCCTACGGCGGGCGTCCAGCGGTTTTCACGGCATCGGCCGGATGGGTGGCGACGTTGCGCCAGGTGGGCACGGTCCGGCCGGCGCCGGGCGGGGCGTGTGAGGGTGGCCGGATGAGTGCGGACGCGGTGGGGCCGGTGGACGCGGCGGACGACCCGGCGGGCGAGGGAGCAGCGGGGCCGGGAGCAGCGGGCCCGGGCCCGCGGGGGTCGGGCACACCAGGTGCGGGGGCGCCCGGCGCCGGTGGTCCCGGGCCGGACTCGGGCGCACCGGTGCTGCCGGTGCGGCAGCGCAACGTCGTGTTCGCCACGATCGTGCTCGGAATGCTGCTGGCCGCGCTCGACCAGACGATCGTGGGCACCGCGCTCCCGACCATCGTGGCCGATCTGGGCGGGGCCTCGCACATGTCGTGGGTGGTGACGTCGTACCTGCTGGCGGAGACCGTCGCGACCGCGCTGGTGGGCAAGTTCGGCGACCTGTTCGGCCGGAAGCTGGTCTTCCAGGTGTCCGCGGTGGTGTTCGTCGCGGGGTCGTTCCTGTGCGGGCTGGCGACGAACATGACGCTGCTGATCGTGTGGCGCGCGGTGCAGGGGGTGGGCGCGGGCGGGCTGATGGTGACCGCGATGGCGCTGATCGCCGATGTGATCCCGTTGCGCGAGCGCGGCAAGTACCAGGGCGCGATCGGCGCGGTGTTCGGGGTGGCGACGGTGATCGGGCCGCTGCTGGGCGGGCTGTTCACGGATCACCTGACCTGGCGGTGGGCGTTCTACGTCAACGTGCCGATCGCCGTCGTCGTGGTGCTGGCGGCGGCGCGGACCATTCCGTCGGTGCGGGCGGCGGGCCGGCCGGTGATCGACTACCTGGGCATCGGGCTGGTCGCGGTGGGCGCGAGCGCGCTGATCCTGGCCACCAGCCTGGGCGGCAACGCGTACGGGTGGGGCTCGCCGGTCATCCTGGGGCTGTTCGTGGCGGGGGTCGTGGGGCTGGCGCTGTTCTGCGTGGCGGAGACGCGAGCGGTCGAACCGATGCTGCCGATGCGGCTGTTCCGCACCCCGGTGTTCGCGGTCTGCTCGGTGCTGAGCTTCGTGGTGGGGTTCGCGATGCTGGGCGCGATGACGTTCCTGCCGACGTATCTGCAGTACGTGGACGGGGACTCGGCGACGCTGTCGGGGGTGCGGACGCTGCCGATGGTGGTGGGGCTGCTGATCGCGTCGGTGGCGAGCGGGAACGTGATCAGCAAGACCGGCAGGTACCGGTGGTTCCCGGTGGCGGGGTCGCTGGTGATGGGGGTGGGGCTGTTCCTGATGTCGCGGATGGGGGCCGGTTCGGGGGCGGCGGCGGAGTCGGTCTACATGTTCGTGCTGGGGGTCGGCATCGGGCTGTGCATGCAGGTGCTGACGATCGCGGTGCAGAACACGGTGGCGTACGCGGATCTGGGTACGGCGACGTCGGGGGTGACGTTCTTCCGGACCCTGGGCAGCGCGTTCGGCACCGCGGTGTTCGGCACGATCTACGCCAACGCGCTGGGGCCGAACCTGGCGCGGGGGGTGGCCCGGGCGGCGCGGGCGACGGGGGCGTCGCCGGCGGTGCTGGCGCGGGCGGCGGGCAGCCCGGAGGGGTTGCACCGGTTGCCGGCCGCGCAGGCCGCGCCGCTGGTGCGGGCGTACCAGGACTCGCTGCACACGGTGTTCCTGTGGACGGTGCCGGTCGCGGCGGTGGGTTTCGTGGTGGCGCTGTTCCTGAAGCAGGTGCCGCTGCGGGACTCGGCGCGGGCGGCCTCGACGGACATGGGCGAGGGTTTCGCGCAGCCGAGCACCGGCGACTCCGAGAAGCTGCTGGAGTCGGCGGTGGCGAAGATCATGCACGGGTCGGGTCCGGCGGCCGCGCGGCAGATCCTCAGCGGGGCCGACACCCGGCTGGACGTGCTGGGCGCGTGGACGGTGATGCAGGTGGTGGTGCTGACGCGGGTGGTGGGGCACGCGAACGTGAACATGATCGCGGCGCGGCGCCGGCTGCCGCCGGAGGTGCTGCTGCCGGCGTTCGAACGGGCCGCCGCGGACGGGTGGTTGACGCTCGACGGGACGTTCGTGTCCACGACGGCGGCCGGGGAGCGGGAGGCGTCGGCGCTGACGGAGGCGTGGGCGCGGTGGCTGAACGAGCGGCTGGAGAGCGACTGGGGCCGACCGTCGACGGCGGACCTGCGGGCCGCCTCCGACGCGATCGCGAAGCGGCTGCTCGCCGAGGACCTGGGCGGGGACCGTCCGGAGCTGGGCGGGGACCGCCCGGCGCCGGCCCTGGGCTGAGCGGAGCGCCCGGCAACGCGCGGATCAGCCGAAGACGGCGCCCGGGTCGCCGCTGTACCAGATGTTGTCGATCCGAAGGGTGCGGATCAGCCAGCGCCCGGCCCCGCCCCCGGCCGCGTCCCCGCCCTCGGCCCCGGACCCGTCATCGCCCGCGGACCCGAACCCGGACCAGGAGCCGTCATCGCCCGCGGACCCGGACCCGGACCCGTCCCCGGCAGGGACGAGCGCGACCGCGTAGAGGTTCTTCAGCAGCGCGTACGTCGTACGGTCGGCGGTGAGGAGGTGCTGGGCCTCGACCAGCGCGGTGAGTTCGGCGCTGCCGCGGTCGGCCGCGACGGCGACGCGCGGGTTGCTGACCGTGTGACTGGTGCCGACGCGGCCGTCGAAGCCGGTGAGGATCGTGTCCACGATGATGTCGGCGCCGGTCATCACGGGGCTGTGGCCGCCCCATGCCGCCGCGGCCGGGCCGAAGTCGAGCGTGGCGTCGTCGGCGAACGCGGAGCGGAACAGGGCGCGGTCGTGCAGGTCCTGGCCGAGGCCGAAGCGGTACAGGGCGTCGGTGATCTCGGCGCGGTCGGCGAGTTCGCGGACCGCGTCCTCGGTGCGGCGCACGTCGAGGGCGTACGGCCGGGCGCGGGTGGCGGCCGCGGCGTCGGTGCCGAGCGGGGTGCGGGAGAGGTGCATGCGTCCAGGCTGCGGGCCCGGACCCGGCCGATCAATCGCCGTTGGCTCAACGATCGTTAAGTGGGATTTAATACTTGTCGGTGGATCAAGGACATCCCCGCGGCGCGGTTGCGGCCGGGGCGGTCGGAGTCTGGGCGGGGCCGGCACGGGGGAACGGAGGCCAGGCGTGGAGCGGTACGAGATCGAGGCGTTCCTGACGCTGGCCGAGGAGTTGCACTTCGGGCGGACCGCGGTCCGGCTGCGGGTGACGACGGCCCGGGTCAGCCAGGTGATCGGGAAGCTGGAACGGCGGGTGGGCGCGCCGCTGTTCGAGCGGACCAGCCGCAGCGTGGCGCTGACCCCGGTCGGGCGGCGGCTCCACGACGACCTGCGCCCGGCGTTCGAGCGGCTGGAGGCGGCGCTGGCCACGGCGGTCGCGGCCGGGCGCGGGGTGAGCGGCCGGCTGGGGGTCGGCTTCGTGGGGGCGGCGGCCGGGCAGTTGATGATCCGCGCCACGGAGGCGTTCCGGACCCGGTACCCGGAGTGCGAGGTGGAGATCCGCGAGGTGCAGATGGGCGAGGCGCTGGAGCGGCTGCGGGCCGACGGGCTGGACGTGCTGATCGCGTGCCTGCCGCTGACCGGTCCCGATCTGGCCAACGGCCCGGTGCTGCTGTCGGAGCCGCGGATGCTGGCGGTGCCGGCCGGGCACGCGCTCGCCCAGCGCGGCTCGGTGTCGGTGGAGGACCTGGCCCGGGTGGAGGTGCTCCAGGCGCCGTGCTCGCTGCCGGATCACTGGCGGGAGCCGGGTTCGCCGCGGTTGACGCCAGGCGGCCGAGCGATCACGGCGGGGCGTTCGGCGGCGACCTTCCAGGAGATCCTCACGCTGGTGGGGGCGGGCCTCGGGGTCTTCCCGGTCGGGGCGCACGCCACGCGCTTCCACGCCCGGCCCGACGTCGCCTACGTGCCGTTCCACGACACGCCGTCCCTGGAGTGGGGTCCGGTCTGGCGCACGTCGCGCGTCAACGCGCGTATCCGGGCGTTTGTCGCTGCCGCGGGCTGAGCCGTGTCCCCCCGGGGTGGCCGGTTCTGCCGGTTCCGGGATCACCTGCCGGTGGAGGGTTACGCGCGCCGTTCCCCGCGCCCCTTGGCGGTTGCGGCTCCTGCCGCGGAAGGAGCCGCACCTACCAGGGGGCGGGGAACCGTGGGGACGGGACCGGCCGGACCGGAGGGTCTGCTCGGCTAGCGCGCGTACACCGCCACGAAGTCGCGGGTGGCCTGGACGTAGTAGCGGTCCGGCGGGTCCTCGAAGTCGAGAATGTTCGTGGGCTTGGGGTTCGCCGGGTCGTGGCTGCTGTCGTAGGACATGAAGGAGGGCCACGCGCGGTTCATGTCCAGCGGCATGGCGCGGACGGCGCCGGCGCGCTGCATGAGGTCGGCGAGGCTCTGCGCGTTCAGCGCCTGCCCGACGACCATGATGATGTCGCCCTGGGCGGTGACGCCGACGCCGGAGCGGGGCACGAACATGCCGCCCTGGTCGCTGACCCCCCAGTTGGAGTCGTCGTCGATGTCGGGGACGACCTTGCCGCCGTCGACCATGAGTTGCAGGCACTGGCGTACGCCGACCACGTCGGGGGTCATGCGCACGTCGCGGCCCCAGACGCCGACCTTGATGGAGCCGTCCTTGTAGAAGACCTCGGAGGCGGCGCCGTCGCGCAGTTCGCCGTCGGTCTTGCCGTCGAGGTAGAAGCCGCCGCGGGAACCGCCGTCGGTGATCCGGAACCCGCCGTTCCAGGTGGCGACGAGGCCGGTGCGACGGCCCTTGGGGATGGTGGGCGGCACGTCGAAGGTGCCACCGGGTTCCATGAAGCCCGGGTGGAGCTGGAAGCGGGCGTACTTGCCGCTGATCCACGCGACGGCGGCCTCGTAGGAGGTGTGGTCGCCGTCGGGGCGGACATAGGTGCCCTGGACGATGGGCATGCCGTGGGCGCTGCTGAGTGTGCGGTAGACGCCCTCGCCGGGCAGGGCCGGGCTGACCGGCGGCTTCATGGGGGCGCGCAGCGCGACCAGGGGCTGGCCGTGGGCGGCGCCCTTGCTCCCGGGCACCGCCCCCGAAGCCGCGCCGGCCGCGGCGGTGGCGCCCGCGGTGGCCTTCATCCGGGCCAGCGCGTCGGCGGACAGGGTGCCGCCGACCTTCGGCGGGTGCATCCGGTACTGGACGTTCTCCAGCTTGTCGACCACGAAGCCGAGTTCGTGGTCGCGGGCCCACTCCGCCAGGCGGGCCTCGGTGCTGTCGCTGCCGGGGTAGGTCAGCGCCCTGCCGACCGACCAGCCGATGGTGCCGGCGCACACCAGGCAGACGCCGAGCGCGCCGCGGGTGACGATGCGGCGGCGGCGCAGTTGCGCGGGGGTCAGGTCGCGGCGGTGCTTCCAGGGCAGCAGCCGCCTGCGCGGTCTGCGTCCGGGGCCGCCGCCCGCCGGGTCGGCGGTGTCACCGTCGGGCTGCTGTTCCGCGATCGTCATGCCGCTCCTTCCATGTGCCCGCGCGCACATCGATCCGCTTTTCATATGTAATGACCCTTGTGGGTGCCGGTGTATCGCGCGGGCGCCCAGAAACACCCACCCGCCGCACGCCGCCCGGGCGCGCCGGCGCCGTAGGGTGGCCGGGCCTCGCACGGGGCACTGACGACGAGGGGGCCGCGGGCATGGCAGCACACGACGAGGTGGCGGCGGTGATGGCGCGGGCCGGGGTGCCCGCCGACCGGATCGCCGCCGCCACCGCGCTGACCGGCGGCACGTACAACGCGCTGCACGCGGTGGACCTCACCGACGGCACCCGCCTGGTGCTGAAGGTCCCGCCGCCCGCGCACCTGCCACGGCTGCGCTACGAGGCCGGGCTGCTGCACGGCGAGGAGCGGTTCTACGTGGGCGCCGAGGCGGCGGACGTGCCCGCGCCGCGGGTGGTGCGGGCCGAACCGGACGAGGGCACCGGGCAGCCGCCGTACCTGCTGATGACGCACAGCCCGGGCCGGCCCTGGCACCTGGTGGCGGCGGAGGACGGCATGGGTGAGGACGAGAACGCCCGGCTGCGGGGCGAGTTGGGCACCTTGATGGCGCGGCTGCACGCGGTGCGCGGCCCGGCTTTCGGCTACCCGTCCGGCAGCACCGGCCCGCTCACCGACCGGTGGGCGCCGGCCTTCGCCGCGATGACCGACGCCATCCTGGACGACGCCGAGCGGTACGGCGCGTGGCTGCCGGTCACGGTGGCCGAGGCGCGCGCGGCGTTCGCGGCGGCCGGTCCGCTGCTGGAGCGGGTGGAGACGCCGGCGCTGGTGCACTTCGACCTGTGGCCGGGGAACGTGCTGCTGGTCGGAGCGCCCGGTGCCCGGAGCGTCGGCGGGCTGATCGACGGGGAGCGGATGTTCTGGGGCGACCCGCTGGCCGACTTCGCGTCGCTGGAGCTGACCGACAGCGTCCCGGAGGACGACCCGGCCTTCCGCGCCGGATACGCGGCCGGTGGCGGTTGCACCACGTGGGACGAGGCGGCCCGGCGGCGGATCGCGCTGTACCGCGCGTATCTGCACCTGATCATGCTGGTCGAGGTGGTGCCGCGCGGGTACGGCGGGGAGCACCTGGCCTGGGCGCGGGAGTTCGCCGGGTCCCGGCTGCCCGGGGAACTGGCCGCCGCGGCCGGCTGACGCGGGCGGGGAACGCGGCGGGGGACGCGGCGCGCGCCCGGCGACAGCTGTGACAGAAGTGGCCGAATCCTTTCGGAGGACCGGGGTGCTCTGAGAGGATGCCCCTGCGGCTCGCGGCCGCCCTGACACGGCCGTAGGCTGCGCATTTCGCTCAGGCGGGGTGCCGGACGAGGAGGCGGTGATCCACGGATCACCGCCTCCTCGTGCTGCGGCGCGCCGTCGGCCGCTGGCCGGTACGGCGCTCTTGACGCCGTTACGGCAGGGTCGCGACCACGGCCGCGTACGACAGGCCGGAGCCGTAGCCGAGCAGCAGAGCGGTGTCCCCCGAGGCGGCGTCGCCGGCCGCCAGCACCGCGTCCATCGCCATCGGGATCGACGCCCCCGAGGTGTTGCCGCTGGTCACGATGTCCTTCGCGACGGTCACCCGGGCGGGCAGCCCCATGGACTTGGTCATGCTGTCGATGATCCGCTCGTTGGCCTGGTGCGGGATGAACGCGTCGAGGTCCTCGGGCCGGAGCCCGGCCGCCTCGACCGCCTGCACGGCGACCTTCGCCATCTCGTACACCGCCCAGCGGAAGACCCGCTGGCCGTCCTGGCGCAGCGCGGGGAAGGGGTGCTGCGGGTCGTCCCTGAGCGTGTTCCACGGCACGCTCTGCCGGATCGCGTCGGCCTGCGAGCCGTCCGCGCCCCACACCGCGGGGCCGATGCCGGGGGTCTGCGACGGGCCGACCACGACCGCGCCCGCTCCGTCGCCGAAGATGAAAGCGGTCGAACGGTCCGTCAGATCTATGATGTCGGACATCCGTTCGACCCCGACCACCAGGACGTGGCCGCCACGGGCCCGCACCGCGTCCGAGGCGAGCACCACGCCGTGCACGAACCCGGCGCAGCCCGCGGAGATGTCGAAGCCGGCCGCGCGGTCGGCGCCCACCCGGTGGGCGATCTCGGTGGCGATCGCCGGCGTCTGCATCAGGTGGGTGAAGGTCGCGGCGATCACGCAGGTCACGTCGCTCGGGGTGATTCCCGCGGCGGCGATCGCCTTGAGGGCGGCGGCCTCGGCCATCACGCCCAGCGTCTCGTCCGGGTCGGCCCAGCGGCGGGTCACGATGCCGGTCCGCGCGCGAATCCACTCGTCGGAGGAGTCGATATGGCGGCACGCCTCCGCGTTGTCCACGATCCGCCGGGGGCGGTACGCGCCCACTCCGAGAATTCGGCTGTGCGGTGCCCCCATGGGCACAGCGATCTCAGCTTTCATGGGAGCCTTTCAGGCCATCGACCGGCCGGGAGGTCCACACCCCCGGCCGCGGCACCCCCGATGGGTGCCTCCCCGATTCTCCCGCGCACGCCGGGGCCCGGCGCACAGCCACCCCGGCACCCGCGCCCGCGTCGCCCGGCGCCGGCGTCCGGGCGCGCGGCACGGCGGCGGCACGCGACGGCCGTACGGCGGCTTCCCGCTGCCCCGCGGCCCGCTCCCGCCGCTCACCGGGGCCGCGCGAACCACCGTACGGCCCAGGCGCATCGCACGGGTGATCTAGCTCACAGGCATGGTCGGGGAGGCGGCGCCGGACGCGTAGGCCCGCGCGTAGCGGGTGTCGCCGAGGGCGCCGCGGGCGGTGCGCTCGTACTGCTCGCGGACGGCGCGCAGTTCGGGCGTGCCGCGCTGCGGGTGGCCGACGCTGCGCCAGACCGCCTCGCCGTGGCCGTACACCCGGGCGGCGTGCTCGACCGACCCGTCGGCGGCCAGCGCCGCGGCCAGCACGTCGAGGCCGAGCGCGGTGCCGAAGGCGTCGCCCAGTTGCCGCTTGGCGTCGAGCATGGCGCGGGCGCGGTCGGCCGCCTCGTCGGGGTGGCCCTGGAACAGGGCGATCAGGGAGAGCTGGTAGTCGAGGTAGGAGCGGGTCCAGCGCTCGCCGATCTCCTCGCAGTGGGCGCGCAGTTCGATCGCGTCGCGGCGGGCCCGGTCCAGGTCGCCGAGGCCGGTGTGGGCGAAGATCTCCACCAGGTGGCAGCGCAGGCGCGCCGGTGAGTCGAAGGCGAAGCCGGGAGCCGCCGCGAGGACGTCGCGGACCGTGCGGCGGGCGTCCTCGCCGCGGCCGGTGAGCAGGGCCAGTAACCCGGCGAGGTAGGCGGCGCCGAAGACGCCCTCCTTGTCGCCGTCGGCGTCGGCGGCGCGCACCGCCTCGTCGCTGACGCGTAACGCCTCGTCGTACTCGCCCTGGAGGGTGAGCGTGACGCCGAGTCCGGCCAGTGCGCGGGTCCGGGCCGGGCCGGGCGGGACCGGGCCGGCCAGCGCGCCCTCCAGGGCCGCGCGGGCCTCCTTCAGCCGGCCGCAGCAGGTCCAGAAGAAGACCAGCAGCCCGGCGAGTTCGGCGCCGCGCTCCGGGTCGTCGCCGGACAGGTGGTCCAGCGCGGTGCGCAGGTCGGTGTGGGCGTCCTCCACGATGCGGTAGCAGTGGATCTGGTCGCTGCCGGGCCAGCTGTGCTCCGCCCAGCGGGCCAGCGCGACGAAGTGGTCGGCGTGGCGGGCGGTCAGCGACTCCTCCTCGCCGAGTTCGCGCAGCCACTCGCGGCCGTACTCGCGGATGGTGTCGAGCATGCGGTAGCGCTCGCCGTCGCGGCGCACCACGCTCTGGGCGACCAGCCGCTCCACGCCGGCCGCGACCGCGTCGGCGTCCAGCGGGGCGCCGGCGGTGACCGCGCGGGCGGAGGCGAGGTCGAAGGAGCCGCGGAAGACCGTCAGCCGCGCCCACAGCAGGCGCTCCGGCGGGTCGCACAGCTCGTGGCTCCAGCCGATGGCGGTGCGCAGCGTCAGGTGGCGGCGCGGCCAGACGAAGCCGGTGCGGCGGGCGAGCACGTCGAAGCGGGAGCCGAGGCGGGCGGCGACATCGGCGACGGACACGGTCGGGCCGACCTGCGCGGCGGCCAACTCGACGGCCAGCGGGATGCCTTCGAGCCGCCGGCAGATCGACTCGGCGGCCTCGGCGGCTCCTTCGGCGGACAGGGCGTGCGGGTCCTGGTCGGCGACGCGCTGGGTGAACAGCTCCAGTGCGTCGGGGCCGGCCGGCAACGGGGCCACCTCGATGACCTGTTCGGCCGCGCACTCCAACGGGCGGCGGCTGGTGGCCAGCACGCTCAGCCCAGGGACCTTGGCCAGCACCTCGCCGACCAGGCGCGCGACCGGGTCGACCAGGTGCTCGCAGGAGTCGAGCACCAGCAACAGCCGCTTGCCGTCGAGCCATTCGCACAGCGCGTCGACCGGCATCCGCGGCGAGTGGTCGGACAGGTCGACCGCGTCGCTGACGGTGGCGAGCAGCAGGTCGTCGCCGTCGAGCGTGGCCAGATCCGCCCACCACACGCCGTCGGGGAAGAGTTCGGGCGCGTACGTGGCCATCCGGGTGGCCGCGCGCTGCGCCAGCCGGGTCTTGCCGACCCCGCCCGCGCCGGTGAGCGTGAGCAGCCGACGTGACGCCAGCAGGCCGTCCAACCTGGCCAGTTCGGGCCCGCGGCCCACGAAACTCGTTGTCTCCTGCGGAATGAAGCCCTTCATGACGACAGCGTGGCATCGAACAGGCGCCGAAGGCAGCCGGTAGGCACGATCAGGCCGAACAGCGCGTTACGGGCAGACCGCGTCCGCCCTCGGCGGGCAACCGGCCGCGGCCTGGTGCACCCGCGCGCACGGCCGGTTCGGCCTACCCCGTTATCGAGTTGACGGAAGCGAACACGATTAAACACGGTGTGCGCATCACGGTCCGGCAACGCATCGACAGCAGGGCGTTGACGGTCTTCTGCATGTGGCGTAGAACTACCCTGCGATTGCGATGGCGTTTCATCTTGGTGACTTCTGTTGGAAACGGATCGGCGGGAAGCGTCGCCGAGAGGTTCCGACACCCGGGTTTTCGCCAGCTGTTCCACCAGATACGCCCACACACACATGGAGGCACCATGTCGGAGGTCGAGTCGTCGGGTACCACGGGCAGCCCGCTGTCCGCGACCCGCAGGAACCTGCTCAAGGGCGTCGGGGTCGCCGGCCTGACCGCCGCCGGCGGCGGCCTGCTCGCGGCGTGCGGTGGTTCCGGCGACAAGAAGAAGGACTCGGGCAGCAAGAAGCCCGTCGCGGGGAGCACGGTGACCTTCGGGTCGAACTACTCCGACGCGGCACCCAAGGCCGCCTTCGCCGCGCTGACGACCGCCGCGACGGCGTCCAGCAAGGTGAAGGTGAAGATCAACACGGTCGACCACAACACCTTCCAGAACAACATCACCAGCTACCTGCAGGGCACCCCGGACGACCTGTTCACCTGGTTCGCCGGATACCGCATGCAGTACTTCGCTGCTCAGGGCCTGGTCGAGCCGATCGACGATGTGTGGGAGAAGATAGGCGGCAGCTTCAGCCCCGCGGCGAAGAAGCTTTCCACCGGTCTTGACGGCCACCAGTACCTGGTGCCGATCTACAACTACCCGTGGGTGGTCTTCTACAACAAGAGCGAGTTCGCCAAGCGGCACTACACCATTCCCACCACATGGGACGAATACATCGCGCTGGCGAAGCAGATGAAGAAGGACGGGCTGATCCCGATCGCCTTCGCCGACAAGGACGGCTGGCCCGCGCTCGGCACCTTCGACATCCTCAACATGCGGATCAACGGGTACGACTACCACAACAAGTTGATGACCCACAAGATCCCGTGGACCGACCAGGGCGTGCACACGGTCTTCCAGCACTGGGCCGAGCTCATGCCCTACATGCAGACCGGCGCCAACGGCCGGCTGTGGCAGGACGCCGCCAAGTCCCTGGAGGCCAAGCAGGCCGGGATGATGTTCCAGGGCACCAACCAGGTCGCCGCGCAGTACGTGACCGACAAGGCCGACCTGGCCGACCTGGACTTCTTCACCTTCCCCGCGGTCAACCCGCAGTGGGGACAGGACTACATGGACGCGCCCACCGACGGGTTCATGCTCAGCAAGAAGGCCAAGAACTCCGACGCCGCCAAGGCGATCCTGGAGTACATCGGCACCGGCCCGGCCGAGTCGACGTACCTCAAGACCGACCAGTGGGACGTCGGCCTGGTCAACGGCCTCCAGGTGCCGACGTACAACGCGATCCAGAAGAAGTCGGTGGAAGAGATCGCCAAGTGCAAGGCGGTCGCGCAGTTCATGGACCGCGACTCCGACCCGGCGATGGCCAACGCGATGATCGCGATCTGCCAGAAGTTCATCGACGACCCGAGCACCTCCAACATCACCAAGCTCCAGCAGAGCGCGGAGAAGCAGGCGAAGGCGATCTACTCCTGATGAGCGCTACGTCCCAGGGGCGTACCCCGGCGGCGGTGTCGGACAAGCCCGAGGACCTCAAGTCCCCGGTCCGGCGCCGCCGTCGGCGGTTGCGCACGATGACCGCCCGCGACCGTATCGTGGTCGCGCTGCTGCTCGGCATACCTCTGCTGCTCGACCTGGCCTTCGTGTGGTTCCCGGCGATCGGCACGGTCCTGCTGTCGTTCACCAAGTGGAACGGCGTGGGCAGCCTGCACGAGAAGACGTGCAAGCCGAACATGCCGTCGATCCTCAACAACGGCTGCTGGTACGGCGTCCAGAACTACCACCAGGCCGCCACCATCTACCCCGAGTTCTGGCCCGCGGTCCGCCACAACCTGATCTGGCTGGCGGTCTTCGTGGTGATCGCCACCCCGCTGGGCATGCTCTTCGCGGTGCTGCTCGACCGCGGCCTGCGCGGCACCCGGATCTACCAGAGCCTGCTCTTCCTGCCGGTGATGCTGTCACTGGCGCTGATCGGCATCATCTGGGAGTTCGTCTACTCCCAGAACTACGGTCTGATCAACACGGTGATCGGCAGGAACGGGAACGACAACGCGATCGACTGGCTCGGCAATCCCCATCTGAACCTGTGGGCGGTGCTGCTGGAGGCGACCTGGCGGCAGGCCGGGTACGTGATGATCCTCTACCTGGCCGGGCTCAAGGCCGTCGACCCGACGCTGCGGGAGGCCGCGCTGATGGACGGCGCGAACCCCTGGCAGACCTTCTGGCGGGTGATCTTCCCGGTGATGAAGCCGATCAACATCGTCATCATGGTGGTCACCGTCATCGAGAGCCTGCGCGCCTTCGACCTGGTCTACATCACCAACAAGGGCATCAACGGCCTCGAACTGCTGTCGGTGCTGGTGACCTCCAACATCGTCGGCGAGACCCAGCGGGTCGGCTTCGGCTCCGCACTGGGCGTGGTGCTCCTGGTGATCTCCCTGGTGCCGATCACGATCTTCCTTTATCAGACGTTCCGCCGGGAGGACACCCCGTGAGCGACGCATGCGAGGCAGGCGACGTGCAGGTAAGCGACCGCCCGCGGCTTCGCCGAGCAGGCGGAGAAGCGAACAAGGAGGACGCGTGAGCTCCGAGACCCTTACCCGGCCGCGGACCGAGGCGCCGCGGGTCGGCGGCCCCGGTGCCAAGCCGCGGCTGCGCGGGCAGATCGCCTCGCAGGCGTTCCTGATCGTCGCGTCGGTGCTGTGGATTTTGCCGATCCTCTTCGCCCTCTACGTGGCAGTACGCCCCTACTCCGACACCAGCAAGTACGGCTACGTGTCGCTGCCGCACCACCTGACGTTCCAGAACTTCCGGGACGCCTGGTCGCAGTCGGACATGCCGCACTTCTTCTGGAACTCGGTGCTGATCACGGTGCCGGCGGTGGTGATCGTGCTGGCGCTGGCCGCCGGCGTCGCCTTCGTCCTGGTCCGGGTCAACGTGAAGATCAACGTGGCGCTGCTGATCGTCTTCACCGCCGGCAACCTGCTGCCGCAGCAGGTCATCATCACCCCGCTCTACCGGATCTACCTGAAGATCCCGCTGCCGCACTTCCTCGCGGACAGCGGCCTGATGTACAACTCGATCTTCGGTCTGATCGTCATCAACGTCTCCTTCCAGCTCGGCTTCTGCGTGTTCGTGCTGAGCAACTACATGAAGTCGATCCCCGGTGAGATGTACGAGGCCGCGCTCGTGGACGGCGCCAGCCTGTGGACCCGGTTCTGGCGGCTGACCGTGCCGCTGTGCCGCCCGGCGCTGGCCGCGCTCGCGACGCTGCTGACCACCTGGATCTACAACGACTTCTTCTGGGCGATCACCCTGATGTCGTCGGGCGACAAACGGCCGGTGACCTCGGCGCTCGCCAACCTCCAGGGGCAGTTCGTGAGCAACCAGAACCTCATCGCCGCGGCCGCGATGATCGCCGCGATCCCGACGCTGGTGGTGTACCTGTGCCTCCAGCGGCAGTTCATCGCGGGTCTGTCCCTCGGGTCGAGCAAGGGCTGAGTCCCGCGCTTCACGCGCCGTACGCCGCCAGCGCGGCCTGGAGCCTGGGCAGGTCCGGGCCGTGCGCGGCGTTCAGCCCGGTCAGCGCGCTGGTCCGGCGCAGCCGGTAGTCCACCGTGTTCGGGTGGATGTGCAACCGCTCGGCGGTGCGCCGCCGGTCCAACCCGCAGGCCAGGAACGTACGCAACGTCTCCAGCAGGTCCGCGCGGCCCTCCAGCGGGCGCAGCAGCGAGGCGAGCCGGTCGCGGGCCGGGCTGGGCAGGGTGAGCTGGTACTCCAGCAGCACGTCGTCCAGCCGGTACAGGCCCGGGCCGCGCCCGCAGCTCTCGGCGACCTGCCGTATCCGGGCCGCCAGCCGCGCCGCCCCGGCGACGTCCTGCGGGGGCGCCGCGACCGCCGCAGCGGTCAGCTCGGCGCCACAGGCCCGCGCCATGTCCCGCAGGAGTCCGGCCAGCCGGTCGAAGTCGGCGGCGCAGTCAGCCGCGGAGTCAGCGGCGGGGGCGTGGGAGCCGGCGCCCGTGAGGCCGTGGACGCCGGTGGTCTCGGGGGTGGCCCCGGGGGCCGGCGCCGTGTCCCGGGTGGTGTCGCGGGCCGTGTCGTGTGCCGGGGCGGCCGGGACCAGCGCCACTCCGCCGTCGGGCGACAGCGCCGACAGCGCCTCGCCGTGCGCCCAGCGGTCCAGCTCCGCCCGCATCCGGCGCAGTTTGCGGCCCGCGGCGATGCCCGGGTCGACGCCGGGCGTGTGCTCGTCCGGGTGCGGGGCGGCCGCCACGCTCACCACCCAGTAGCGCTCCGGCAGCCGCATCCCGGCGCGCTCGGCCGCCTGCCGCGCCGCGCCTCCGTCCAGCAGGGCCGACAGCAGCGCCTGACGCGCGCTCTGCCGCTCGCCGAGCGCGGCCTGGCTCTCGGCGATGTACCCGGCGAACACCGACGCGGTGACCGCGTCGAGGTAGCGCAGCAGCAGCTTCTGCGCGGCCAGCACGTCCGCCAGGTCCTCCGGGCCGGCCTCCGCCAGCACCTCGTCCAGGCACTCGTACGCCCCCAGGAAGTACGCCCCGACCACCGCGTCCAGCGGGATGTGCTCCTGCGCGCGGCGCGCCGCCGAGCGGTGCGTCAGCGCCAACTGGGCGGCGGTGGGCGGCTGCCCGGTCCGCAGCACCTGCGCGAAGGAGCGGATGGCGCGGACCACCACCGCGGTGATGTCGCCCCGCAGCTGCTCGGCGGGCAGGGACGCGTACACCGGAATCCGCTCGGTCAGCCGGGTGACCACACGCGCGGCCAGCTCGTGCACGGCGGTGACCAGGCGCTTGTCCAGCGGGGTGCCGCCGATGGTGATCGGGGCGGCGGGGCGTGGCACCGCCGCGGGCTGCGTCGTCACAGGGCACCTCGCGGGTTGCGGGCGCGCGCGGGTCGGATCGCGGGGCCCTACGCGCCCGGATACGGGACCTTCCACTATTACCTACGGGTAACCCCGGTGTGAAGTGCCGCTCCCGGCTTTGTGCCCGGTCACAACCGGGCGGGTGAAAGTCTGCGCCACCACCCCAGGCTCATCGCGTACCGGCCCGGCACATGATGGCGTGACCCCGTGAGACCCGCTGAGCCCGATGTTCCCGTCGATCCCGTCATTCCCGTACGGCTGATCCGTCCCACGCACCCCGCGTGCGCCGTGTCACCCGTCCGGCCTGCCGCCGCGGCGGGCACCCGCCCGCCCCACCACCACTCCCCCACCCCCGAGGACTCGAGGAGAGCCGTGCGCAAGCCCTACGCCCTGGCCGTGACCGCCGCTCTGGCCTGCACCTGCATGTTCCTGCCCGCCGCCGCGAGCGCGTCGGCCGCGGCACCGTCCGCCACCACCGCACCCGGTTCCACCGTGCCGGACCAGGACCCCTTCTACGCGGCCCCGGCCGACATCGCCTCGTACGCGCCCGGCTCCGTCGTCGACAGCCGCCCGGTGCCGGGCGTCAACCTCTTCGGCATCTCCGTCCCGGTGAACGCCTGGCAGATCTCCTACCGCACCAACGACTCGCACGGGCAGGCCGAGCTGGCCGTGACCACCCTGGTGGTGCCCAAGACCGCCTGGACCGGGTCCGGGCCGCGGCCGGTGGTCTCGCTCCAGACTCCCGAGGACAGCGTCGGCACCAGTTGCGCCCCCTCGTACCAGATCGCCACCGGCAAGGACGTGCAGGACGCCGCGCTGGGCGCCCAGCTCCTCGCGGCCAACTGGGCAGTGGCGGTCCCCGACTTCGAGGGGCCCAAGTCGGTGTTCCTCGCCGGGCCGCAGGCCGGGCACGCCGTGCTCGACGGCATCCGCGCGGTGAAGGCGTTCGACACCGCGGGCATCGGTCCTGCCAACCCCTGGGCGCTGGACGGCTATTCGGGCGGCGCCGAGGCGACCGGCTGGGCCGCGCAGCTCCAGCCGTCCTACGCGCCCGAGGTGAAGCTGGCCGGTGCCGCGATCGGCGGGCTGCCCTCCGACCCGTCCTCGGTCGCGAGCTACATCGACGGCACCGCCTTCGCCGGCTTCGAGTTCGCCGCCGCGTACGGCCTCGCCACCGAGTTCCCGGAGTCCGGCATCAA
This sequence comes from Streptomyces sp. NPDC088194, assembly GCF_040702025.1. Classification (NCBI taxonomy): domain Bacteria; kingdom Bacillati; phylum Actinomycetota; class Actinomycetes; order Kitasatosporales; family Streptomycetaceae; genus Streptomyces; species Streptomyces sp. NPDC088194. The sequence continues at coordinate 100,562 of NZ_JBFBIV010000006.1, forward strand.
CGGACTGCTCAACTCCCGCGGGCAGCAGGACTTCGCGTCCATCAAGGGCACCTGCGAGCTGAACATCCTGCCGGCCTACGCCTTCCGGAAGCTCAACGAGGACACCTCCGTGTCCGACCCGCTCGCCGTCCCCTCGGTCGCGGCCGTCCTGCGCGCCAACACCCTCGGCTCCGCCGCCCCCACCACTCCCGTCTACGACTACCACGCCAACACCGACGAGATCGTGCCCGTCGGCCAGGACAACACCGCCGTCAGCGGCTGGTGCGCGGCCGGCGGCACCGTCGAGAAGGTCCGCGACCTGCTCGGCGAGCACGCCGAGGAGGCCGCCGCCCGCGCCGTGTCGGTCGAGGTCTTCCTGGCGAACCGCTTCGTGAACAAGCCGCCGAACAACTCCTGCTGACGGCACGTCTGCCGGCACATCGACCGACTCGACCGACACTTCGACCGACACCTGGACCGACGCCTCGACCGACACCTCGCGCCGGCCTGATCCGGCCGAGCCCTCCAGGCGCCTGCCCTGCCGCACCGGGCAGGCGCCTCGGGCATTTCGCTTCGGGCAGCGAACAGCCCCTGGGCACGGGCGGGTTCAGGGAGTGATCAGCACCGCCCCGACGTTGGCGCGGCCCTCGACGGCGGCGTGGGCGTCGGCGGCGCGCTCCAGCGGGAAGGAGGCGTGCACCCGGGGCACCAGCCGGCTCGCCGCGGCCTCGGCGAGGGCCAGGGCGACGTCGGCGCGCTGCTCCGCGGCGGGCTTGGCGAAGACGATGCCGAGCACACCGATCACGGCCAGACCGCGCCCGGCGATCGCGAGGGGGTCCAGCTCGGCCCAGCGCCCGGACGTGAACCCGTACAGGCCGAACCGGCCGCCGCCGTCGGCGGTCGCGGCGAGCGCCTGCACGGCGGTGTCACCGCCGACCGCGTCGAGGACGACGTCCGCGCCGCGCCCGGCGGTCGCCTCGCGGACCTGCGCGGCCCAGTCCGCGTCGGTGTAGTCCACGACCACGTCAGCGCCGAACTCGCGTGCGGCGGCGGCCTTTTCACCGCCGCCGACCGCACCGATCACCGTGCCCGCGCCCAGCACCCCGGCCCGCTGCACCAGCAGCGAGCCGATCCGGCCCGCGGCGGCCGTGACCAGCACGCTCTCGCCCGGCCGCGGCGCGATCGCGGCGAGCATCCCGATCGCGAGGGCGCCGGACTGGGCGACGGCGACGGCCGTGTCCAGCCCCAGCGCCTCGGGCACGCGATGGGCGTTGACGGCCTCGGCGACGGCGAACTCGGCGTACCCGCCGCTCATTCCGACAGTGGCGGCCACCACCCGGGCACCGACCAGCGCCGGATCGGTACTTGGGCCCGCCGCCACGACCCGCCCGCCGACCTCCAGGCCGGGCACGTACGGCAGCGGGAACGGGTAGCGGCCGGACCTGACGATCACATCGCCGTACGACAGTCCCGCCACCTCCACGGCGACGAGCACTTCGCCCTCGGCGGGGGCGGGGATCTCGACGTCCTCGACCCGCAGGACGTCCGGCGGGCCGAACTCGCGGACTCGGATGGCTTTCACGGGTGGCTCCTCGAAAGGCAGGTGGGCGGACGGAGCGGGCGCGGACGATGTACGTGAACGCAAAGTGCGCACGCCGGCGTCTGCGTTGACAGTCGCTCCCGATCGAGACAGCATGTCCCGATCCGGGCAGCGAGTGTCCGACCGGTCGGCACGTCTCGTTCGGGGCAGCGGTTCCGTGACCAGCCTCGCGTTCCGCCGGCGGCAGCGGCAAGCAACAGATCGACCGACGTGTCCCGTTGTGGACAAGGAGCGCGAAGTGTCCCAGCCCACCGAGAACGTCCGGGTCCGGCGCACCCGCAAACTGCTGCGGGACGCGCTGATCGAGCTGATCGACGAGCGCGGCTTCGACCGCGTCACCGTCGGCGGGATCACCGAGCGGGCGATGGTCAGCCGGGCCGCCTTCTACCGGAACTACCGCGACAAGTTCCACCTGGTCGAGCAGATCTTCGACGACGCGATGGCCGACCTGCACGGCTCCATGGCCGATGCCCCGCCCGGCTCCTCCGCCACCGCCCCGCCCGACCACGGCACCCCACCCGACCGCGCCGCCGCGCCCGCCGGCACCCGGACCGACGCCGAGCGGTGGGTCTCGTTCTTCGAGCACATCGCCCAGTACCACCGCTTCTACGGCGCGTTGCTCGGCAAGCGCGGCAGCACGTGGTTCGCGGCGAGGATGCAGGCGTCGCTGGCGGACATGACCCGGCCGCACCTTCCGGCCACGGGCACCGCCGACGGCCTCGCGGCCTCCGTGCTCGGCGCCCTGTTCACCCAGTCGATCACCTGGTGGCTGGACCAGGGGATGCCCTCGCCCCCGCAGGAGATCGCCCGCCGATCCGCCCAACTCGCCGGTGCCGTCATCTCCGTGGCCAACGGCTGGTCCGCGCCCGCCCCGAAGTGAGCCCGCCCGGAACCGCAGGGGCCCCACCGGTCGGTTCCCCCACACTGGGGACCGTGCACCGCCACCGGATCGACACCCCGCACCCCGACGAGGCCGCCGCCCTCGCGGACGTCCACCTGCGGACCTGGCTGGAGACCTACCCGAACGCCGACGCGGGCATCGACGCGGCCTGGATCACCGAGCACATCGGCCCGGTGACGGCCCCGCCGGGTGTCGCCCGCTGGCGGGCGGTGATCGCGGACGCGCGGGACCGCCCGGATCGGACGTTCTGCCGGGCGGTACGACCGGTGGACGGCGACGGCGTGGCGGGCTTCCTGTGCGGGCTGCGCGAGCCGGCCGTGGAAGGGACGCCGGGCGGCACCCGGCGCCCAACGCCCGGCTCCCACGTGGTCACCCTCGGCCCGATGTATCTGCTGCCCGAGGCGCGCGACCACGGTGTCGGCGGCCGCCTGATGACCGACTTCCTCGGCTGGACCGGCGCCGACCCCGCCCGGCTGTGGGTGACGTCGTACAACGAAGCCGCGGTCCGCTTCTACGCCCGCCACGGCTTCCGGCCCACCGGCGAGCGCGAGTTGTGGCACGGGCGCCTCCCGAACCTGCGGATGGCACGGGCGCCGCGAGTCCCGACCGTAGGACCCGCGGGGGCCGTAAACCGGTTGCCGGGAGGGTCGGGGGTGGCCGAGGATCGCGGATCGTGACGACTTCCGCCGACAGCTCCCGTGCCGTCTCCGCGTCCCGCCCGCTCGCGCTGGTCACCGGTGTGGGGCGGACGGTCGGGATCGGCGCGGGGATCGCCGCGCAACTGGCCGACTCCGGCTGGGACATCGCGTTCAGCTACTGGAACCCGTACGACGCGCGGATGGCGTGGGGGGTGGAGGACGGCGCGGTCGAGGCGGTCTCGGCCGACCTGGCCGGGCGCGGCGCGGCCACTGCCGCGGTCGAGGCCGACCTGGCCGAAGTGGACGCGGCGGCACGGGTGTTCGACGTGGTCGAGCGGCGGCTCGGGCCGGTGACCGCGCTGGTGATGTGCCACTGCGAGTCGGTCGACTCGGGCCTGCTGGACACGAGCGTCGAGAGCTTCGACCGCCACTTCGCGGTCAACGCCCGCGCGAGCTGGCTGCTGGTACGGGAGTTCGGCCGCCGGTTCACCGGGGCCCACGGCACCGGGCGGATCATCGCGCTGACCAGCGACCACACCGTCGGCAACCTGCCCTACGGCGCCAGCAAGGGCGCCCTGGACCGGATCACCCAGGCCGCCGCCAGGGAGCTCGCCCACCTGGGCGTCACCGCCAACGTCGTCAACCCCGGCCCGGTGGACACCGGTTGGATGACGGACGGGCTCCGCGACGACCTCGTGGCGCAGACCCCGCTCGGCCGCCTCGGCACCCCGCGCGACACCGCGCACCTGGTGGACTTCCTCTGCTCGCCGCGCGGCCAGTGGATCAACGGGCAGCTCCTGTACAGCAACGGCGGCCTCGCGTAGGGCCCGTCGCGCCCACCCGCCCGGTTCAGGACGGGTAGGTGCTCAACTCCACGAGGTTGCCGTCCGGGTCGCGGACGTACACGCTCGTGATCGCTCCGGTCGCCCCGGTCCGCTCGACCGGCCCCTCCTCCACCGCGACACCGTGCCCGGCGAGTTCGGCGACGACCTCGTCCAGCGGCTGCTCCACCACCAGGCACAGGTCGGCGCTGCCCGGTGTCGGCCGCGCGGCCTTCGGTTCGAACTCGTGCCCCGCCCGGTGCAGGTTGATCTTGCTGTGCCCGAAGGTGAGCGCCTTCCGCCCGCCCCGGAAGGTCACCTCGGTCATCCCGAGCACCCCCGCGTAGAAGGCGATGGCGGCGTCGATGTCCCGGACGGTCAGGACGAGGTGGTCAAGGCGGTCGACACGCATGGCGGCTGCACGGTTCCTTCCGGCACGGGGGTACGGGGTACGGGGTACGGACGTTCGGGCGTAGCAGGTACGGGCCGTACCTGCTACCCGGCGAGCGTACCGAGCCGGTCGGGCGGATTCGGCCGGCGCCGCGTACGTCGGGCGTCCGGCGCGCGCCATGCCTGCTCGCTACGGCCGAATGGTGGGAATTGCCGCGCATTCCGGCTAACCGTGGTGCGAGGAGCGCCGACGGCGGGCAGGAGCTAGCCGATCCCACCGACCGCACCGACACCGCCGACCCCACCGCACATCTCCAGCCCATCGAGATCCAGATGACCGTCACCACCGTCGCCAATCCGCGCGGCCGCCCCGGCTACGAGGCGACGCTGCCCTGCGCGCCGCAGAGCGCGCGGTCCGCGCGGAACCTCGTCACGATCGTGCTGAGCGTGTGGGCGCTGGACGACCTGGCCGAGGACACCGCCGCGGTGGTCGGTGAGCTGGTCGCCAACGCGGCCCGGCACACCTCCGGTTCGCGGTTGCGGGTGTCGATCACCCGGCCGGGCGGGCAGCTCGTCCGGGTCGCCGTGACCGACTACTCCCCCGAACTCCCGGTGCTGCGCGTCCCCGACCCCCAGGACGAGCGCGGCCGTGGCCTCGTCCTGGTCACGGCCCTCGCCGAGACCTGGGGCGCCACCCCGCTGCGCCGCGGCAAGCGGGTGTGGGCCGAGTTGCGCAGCACCCGCGCCTGACAGCCGAGTTCGGGCGAACCGGCGCCCGGACGAACCCGTACCCACACCTCCCGCGCGTCTCCCCCGCGTCTCCCACCGGCGCACCGCTCCGCGCATCTGGCACCCTGGCCGTCGTGGACCTGAGAACGTACGGCATGGAAGGTGCGGCGTCGGTGACGGCCGACGAGCTGTGCGACCGGATCGACCTGCGGGACCGGGCCGTTCAAGCGTTCGTCGCCGGGTCGGAGACAAGTGCCGCCCGGCGAGCGCGCGTTCACCAGGAGCTGGCGGCGGTGCACGCGCGCCCGCCGGTGGACGGGGCGCGGCCGCCGCTGTTCGGTGTGCCGGTCGCGGTCAAGGACATCGTGCGCGTGGACGGGCTGCCGACGCGCGCCGGATCACGGCTGCCCGCCGAGGTGTTCGAGGGCGCGCAGGCGTCCGTCGTGGACCGGCTCCGCGCGGCCGGGGCCGTGGTCGCGGGGAAGACCGTGACGGCCGAGTTCGCGATGTCCGCACCGGGCCCCACCCGCAATCCGCACGCGCTGGACCACACGCCCGGCGGCTCCAGCAGCGGGTCGGCGGCAGCGGTCGCGGCCGGCATGGTGCCCCTGGCGATCGGCACGCAGACGGGCGGATCGCTGATCCGGCCGGCGGCGTACTGCGGTGTCGTCGGGTTCAAGCCGACCGTCTCCCGCATCCCGATCGACGGTGTCGTCCCCAACGCGCCGACCTTCGACACCCTCGGGATCTTCGCCGCGACGCCCGCCGCGGTGGAGGTGGCGGCCGCCGCGCTGTGCGACGGCTGGCAGCCGGTGGTACGCGACGCCGGGCTGCGCCCTCCGGTGTTCGGCGTGCCCGACGGGCCCTACCTGGACCGGGCCGGGGCGCAGGCGCGTACGGCGCTCGAACGGCAGGTGGCGGCCCTCACGCGGGCCGGGTGCGCGGTGCGCAGGGTGCCGATGTTCGCGGACTTCGCCCGCACCGCCGACGACGTGTTCGCCGTGAACCGCCACGAGGCCGCGCTCAGCCACGCCGAGTGGTTCCCCCGCCACGGCGGCCTCTACCGGGAGCAGTCCGCGGCCACCGTCCGCCAGGGGCTCGCGATCTCCCGCACCCGCTACGAGGAGGCGCTGTCGGCGCGCGACGATTTCCGCGCCGGGCTGCTCGCGGCGACCGACCGGGCCGGGGTCGACCTCTGGATCTGCCCGGCCGCCACCGGCCCCGCGCCCCACGGCCTGTCCGACACGGGCGACCCCGTCATGTGCCTGCCCTGGAGCCACGCGGGCTGGCCGTCGCTTGCCCTGCCCGCCGACCGGACCCCCGACGGGCTCCCGCTCGGCTCCCAGTGGGTCGCTCGCGCGGGAGCCGACGAGCAGCTCCTCGCCTGGGCCCGCGCCGTCGCCCCGCTGCTCCTTCCGCCGGCTCGGCTGAACGCTCGGCCGAGCACTCGGCCGACCACTCGGCCGGCCGCTCAGCCGCCGACGTAATCCGCCAGGTGCTCGCCGGTGAGGGTGGAGCGGGCGGCGACCAGGTCGGCGGGGGTGCCCTCGAAGACGATCCGCCCGCCGTCGTGGCCGGCGCCGGGGCCCAGGTCGATGATCCAGTCGGCGTGCGCCATGACCGCCTGGTGGTGCTCGACCACGATCACCGACTTGCCGGCGTCGACGAGGCGGTCGAGCAGGCCGAGCAGTTGCTCGACGTCGGCGAGGTGGAGGCCGGTGGTCGGCTCGTCGAGGACGTAGACGCCGCCCTTGTCGGCCATGTGCGTGGCCAGCTTGAGCCGCTGCCGCTCGCCGCCGGACAGCGTGGTGAGCGGCTGGCCGAGGCTGAGGTAGCCGAGGCCGACGTCGGCGAGCCGGCCGAGGACGGCGTGCGCGGCCGGGGTCCGCGCGTCCCCCGCGCCGAAGAACTCCGCCGCCTCCGCCACCGGCATCGCCAGCACCTCGCTGATGTCGCGCCCGCCCAGGTGGTAGTCGAGCACGGACGCCTCGAACCGCTTCCCCTCGCACACCTCGCAGACGCTCGCGACGCCCGCCATCATGGCCAGGTCGGTGTAGATGACGCCGGTGCCGTTGCAATGCGGGCAGGCGCCCTCGGAGTTGGCGCTGAACAGCGCCGGCTTCACACCGTTCGCCTTCGCGAACGCCTTCCGGATCGGGTCCAGCAGGCCGCTGTACGTCGCCGGGTTGCTGCGCCGCGAGCCGCGGATCGGGCTCTGGTCGATCGACACCACCCCCGCGTCGGCGCCGGCCCGGCCGCTGCCGAGCGATCCGTGCACGAGCGAGCTCTTGCCCGAGCCGGCGACGCCGGTGACCACGACCAGCACCCCGAGCGGGATGTCGACGTCCACGTCCCGCAGGTTGTGCGTCGTCGCTCCGCGGATCGGCAGCACGCCGGTGGGCTCGCGCACGGTCTCCTTCAGCACGGCCCGGTCGTCGAAGTGTCGGCCGGTGACGGTGTCGGCGGCCCGCAGCCCCTCGACGGTGCCCTCGAAGCAGACGGAGCCGCCGCCCGGGCCGGCGCCGGGGCCGAGGTCCACCACGTGGTCGGCGATCCGGATCGTCTCCGGCTTGTGCTCCACCACCAGCAGCGTGTTGCCCTTGTCGCGCAGCCGCAGCAGCAGGTCGTTCATCCGCTGGATGTCGTGGGGGTGCAGGCCGACGGTCGGCTCGTCGAAGACGTAGGTCACGTCGGTGAGCGAGGAGCCGAGCTGGCGGATCATCTTCACCCGCTGCGCCTCGCCGCCCGACAGCGTGCCCGACGGCCGGTCGAGCGAGAGGTAGCCGAGGCCGATCTCGGAGAACGAGTCGAGGGTGTCACCGAGCGCGGTGAGCAGCGGCGCCACCGAGGGCTCGGCCAGGCCGCGCACCCAGTCGGCCAGGTCGCTGATCTGCATCGCGCAGGCGTCGGCGATGCTGATCCGGCCGATCCGCGACGAGCGCGCGCCCTCGCTGAGCCGGGTCCCCCCGCACTCGGGACAGGCGGTGAACGTGACCGCCCGGTCCACGAACTCCCGCACGTGCGGCTGGAGGGAGTCCCGGTCCTTGGAGAGCATCGACTTCTCGACGCGCGGGATCAGACCCTCGTAGGTCATGTTGATGCCCGCGATCTTCATCCGGACCGGCTCGTGGTGCAGGAAGTCGTGCAGTTCCTTCTTGCTGAACCGGCCGACCGGCTTGTCCGGGTCGTAGAAACCCGACTCGATGTAGAGCCGCGAGTTCCAGCCGCCGCCCTTGTAGCCGGGCACGGTGATCGCGCCGTCGTTGAGGGACCTGGACTCGTCGTAGAGCTGTTCGAGGTCGATGTCGGAGACGGTGCCGCGGCCCTCGCAGCGCGGGCACATGCCGCCGGTGCGCTGGTACGTGACCTTCTGCGCCTTCTTGGCGCCGCGCTCGACGGTCATCGCGCCGCTGGCCCGGACCGAGGGGACGTTGAAGGCGTAGGCGCTCGGCGGGCCGATGTGCGGGGTGCCGAGCCGGCTGAACAGGATGCGCAGCATCGCGTTGGCGTCGGTGGCGGTGCCGACCGTGGAGCGCGCGTCGGTGCCCATCCGCTGCTGGTCGACGATGATCGCGGTGGTCAGCCCCTCCAGCACGTCGACCTCGGGCCTGGACAGCGTCGGCATGAAGCCCTGGACGAAGGCGCTGTACGTCTCGTTGATCAGCCGCTGCGACTCCGCGGCGATGGTGCCGAAGACCAGGGAGCTCTTGCCCGATCCGGACACGCCGGTGAACACCGTCAGCCGGCGCTTCGGGATCTCGACGCTGACGTCCTTGAGGTTGTTCACGCGGGCGCCGTGCACCCGGATCAGGTCGTGGTCGTCGGCGAGCCGCGGCTCGGGCGCGCGGCCGGCGGCCTTGGCGCCGCTCTTCGCGGCGGTCTTCCTGGCCGTGCTCATGCTCTCTCCATCTGCTCCGCGGGGCCGCCCGCACGGGTCCGGTCCTCGGTCGGCGTCTCCTGCACCCGATCCAACCAGCTCGGCGCGGTATGTCCACAGATCACCGGGTGCCCGGGATCACCGCTGCCCGCGATCACCGCTTGCGGGGCTGGTGGAAGCGCAGCATGTTGCCGGCCGGGTCGCGGAAGGCGCAGTCGCGCACCCCGTACGGCTGGTCGATCGGCTCCTGGAGCACCTCGGCGCCCGCGACGCGGATGCGCTCGAAGGTCGCGTCGCAGTCGTCGGTGGCGAAGATCACGGCGCGCAGCATGCCCTTGGCGAGCAGTTCGGCCATGGCCTCCTTGTCGGCGGGCGAGGCGTTCGGGTTCGCGAGCGGCGGTTCGAGCACGATGTCGACGCCGGGCTGGGACGGCGAGCCGACGGTGACCCACCGCATGCCCTCGAACCCGACGTCGTTGCGCACTTCGAGACCGAGCACGTCGCGGTAGAAGGCGAGCGCCTTGTCGTGGTCGTCGACGGCGATGAAGCACTGGGAGAGTGTGAGGTCCATGCGCTTCACGCTACGGGCGGGGCCGCGCGGCCCGCTTCTCCATTCCTGACCGGTCCGCGCCGACCGGTCCACGACCGGTCCACGACCGGTCCACGACCGGTTCGCGACCAGTGCGCGCCGACCGTGCTGCGACCGGCCCGCGCCGACCGTGCCGCGGGCGACATGGCGGGTGTCCCCCCAGGTCGCGCGGGGCGCAGGGGGACAATGGCGGGAACGTACAGCGATCGTAGGGAACGGAGTGGTCCCCCCATGTCCCCTGTTTCACCCGCCGCCACGGCACCGGTGCGCGAGCTCAACGACGGCACACGGCTGCCGGGGCTCGGCCTGGGCACGTATCCGATGGACGACACCGAGGCGGAGCGGGCGGTCGCCGAGGCGGTCCGGCTCGGCTACCGGCTGATCGACACCGCGGTGAACTACGGCAACGAGACCGGCACCGGCCGCGGCGTGCGGCACAGCGGGCTGCCGCGCGAGCAGATCGTGGTCACCACGAAGCTGCCCGGCCGCCACCACGGCTACGACGAGACGCTCGCGTCGTTCGAGGAGTCCCGCAAGCGGCTCGGCCTGGAGTACGTCGACCTCTACCTGATCCACTGGCCGCTGCCGAGGGTGGACAAGTACGTCGACTCCTGGCGGGCGATGGTCAAGCTGCGCGAGGAGGGCGCGGTGCGGTCGATCGGGGTCTCGAACTTCACCGCCGCGCACATCGACCGGCTGGAGCGCGAGACGGGCGTGCTGCCGTCGGTGAACCAGATCGAGATGCACCCGCTGTTCCCGCAGGAGGAGTTGCGCGGTCAGCTCGCCGGCAAGGGCGTGGCGGTGGAGAGTTGGAGCCCGCTCGGCCGTGGCAGCGACCTGCTGGCCGACCCCGCGGTGAAGGCGGTCGCCGAGGCGCACGACCGCACGCCCGGCCAGGCGGTGCTGCGCTGGCACACCCAGCTCGGCGCGGTGCCGATCCCCAAGTCGGGTGACCCGCAGCGGCAGCGCGACAACCTGGACATCTTCGGATTCGAGCTGTCCGAGGAGGAGTTGGCGGCGATCACGGCCGGCGAGCGGCGGCGGCTGGGCGGCGACCCGGAGCAGCACGAGGAGTTCTGAGCGGCGGGCCCGCGCGCGACGGGTGCTCGACACGTGGGGCGCCTGACCGCGTGGGGCACCCGGCCGCGTGGGGGCTCGACGTGTGCGCTTACGGTCCGGGGCCGGCCGGCGGGAGGGCGGCGCGCTACGGGGTACGCGGCGGCGGGCGCGGCGGGCGGCCCGCGACGCGCGGATCGCCGTCCCAGCACGGGCTGGGAGCACGACACGCCCGGGGACAAATGTCGCATTTGCGGGCTGTTGAACCGAATGCCATCCTGAAGATCCAAGCCGATCAAGAGGAGATGGTCCCATGGCTTCGGAGCTGACAGCCCCGGTCGAGACGGCAGCCCTTGCCGCTGAGGTCGAAGGACTGCTGGATTCCGCAGAACCGGAAGGCATCTACCGTGACACCCGTGAGTGCAGCGGAGCGCTTCTGCTCGCGGGCCTGCTTCTGATCTCACCGCCTACCCCGCGTCCGAAGACGGACACCCGCTGACGCGGAAGGCGACACGTTGGCCGAGCAGCCGCAAGGGAACACCTCGCTGAGCGCTGTGGTCGCCGACATCGCCACGGGAGTCGTGCTCGCCCTCGACGGCGGGCACGACTCCTACGCGCTGTCGGGTGTCCTCGCGCAGGACGACCCGGTCGCACTCGCCGCGATCAGGGTCCTGGGGGCGGATGTGCTGGCGCCGTACGCGCCGGCCGCCGACACGACGAGCGGCCGGGCAGCGGGGCGCGGCGACGCGACGCGCCCGGGCGGAGCCGGCCTCGCGGACGAGGCGATCGTGCGGAAGGCGCTCGCCGCCTATCCGCCGGCCGCCGACGCCTCCGACGTGTCCGTGTGGAGCTACCGGGGGCTGGTGGAGGCGTCCCGCGCCTTCCTGCCCGGGAGTTCCGGCGCGGGCGGATACGGCGCGGGCGGATACGGCGCGGGTCACAGCGTGGGCGGTTCCGGCGACGGCGGACAGGACGGCCGGCCGTCCGAGCCGCAGGCGGGCACCGACTGGCTGTACTCCGACCCGTGGCCCAAGCTCGCCCACCGGGCCTCCCAGCTCGGCGCCCTGTCGCTGCCCGGCCTGGCACCCGCCATCGCCGACGGGCTGACCGCGCGCACCGAGGACCTGGCCCGCGGCTTCGTCCGGGCGGTCCGCCGCCGCGACTGGCTCCAGGCCGCGGGCATCGGGCGCTGGCTGGCCCGGGTACCGGACGTACCGGACTCCCTCGGGCTGGACACGGGGCTGGTCTACGTCCTGCGGATGAGCGGCGGCGACCCCCGGGTGGCCCTGCACGCCGCGGTCGCCCGGCGCTTCTACGGGCGCGGGGCGCGGTGAGCGCGGGCGGGAGCGGGGCCACGGGACCGGGCGCGGGTGCGGCCGCGTCCGGTCCGGCTCGGCCGGAGGCGGGGGCGGGGGCAGGGGCAGGGGCGGCGGAAGCGCCGGGCGTGTCGGACCGGGTCGGCGCCACGCGGGCCGCGCCGGGCCGAGACCGCCAAGTCCCCCCGGACTCACCGGACTTCCCCGCCCGACCCGGCGCCCAGGGCGAAGTACCCCACCCGGACGCCGAGTTGCTGGACCGGATCGCGGCCGGCGCGCTCGCCCGGATCGACGCGATGCGGCCGTCCTTCCGGCTGCCGGCCGACGTGTCCACCGACGCCGACCCGAACCTCACGCTCAAACCGCTGGGCGAGCTGGCCGAGTTGACCGACGTGGTGCGCGGCTGCCACCCCCAGCCGGGGGTGCGCGCCCTGGCCGACGACCTGTTCGCCTTCGCCTGGAAGGAGACCCGCGGCGGCGAGCTCTTCGCCGACCTGGTCCGCGGCGAACCGCAGGCGACCTACCCGGTCGAGTTGTACGGGGTGTTCGCCCGGGCCGGCCTGCGCAACCCGGCCGCCGAGGAGCTGATGGCGGCCACCACCGGGCTGCGGCTGTGGCAGCTCGCCCGCGCGGACCACACCCGCACGCTCAACGTCCTCAACGCCGAGCGGCGGATCGGCCTGCCGCCGCACGCCGACTTCGCCGCCGTGCTCGCGCGGACCGGCCTGGGCTGCCGACCCGAGCCGTGGGCGCTGGACCTGCGCACCGCGTACGGCGTCACCCACGACGTCTACCACGTCACCGACTGGGGCCGTGCCCCGCACCGGATGGCCGAACCCGTCGCCGGCTACCTGCGGTTGTGGCTGCCGGCGTGGACCACGAGCTGGCTGGAGGAGCGGCAGTGGGACCTGGCCGGCGAACTCCTCGCCGTCGCCGCGTGCACGCCGGGCGCGCCGTACGACCCGGCGGCCTGGCGGGTGCTGGCGGCGGCGCAGCGCCCGGACGGCGCCGTGCCCGAGACCGGCGACGGGCCGCCCGAAGGCGCCCCGCCCGAGGAGGAGTTCACCGGCTGCTACCACTCCACGCTGGTGATCGCCTTCGCCGCGACCCTGGCGCGTACCGCTCCTGCCGCGCTCGCGAAGAACGCCGCCCCCGCCGCTTCCGCCGCACCCGCGTCCCCGTCCGCACCCGCACCCGCACCCGCCGAGAGCGAGGTCCTGCCGTGACCGCCGCATCCCCCGCGCTCCTGCACCGTGTCGGCGACCAGGCACTCGCCTGGCTGCACGCCAACCGCGAGTACTTCCGGCTCACCGACGACGACCGCGAAACGGGCCGCGGTCTGGTCGAACGCCTCAAGCCCATCGGCGAGTTGGCGATCAACATGCGGGTCCTGGCCCGCGAGGGCATCGCCGGCTCGCGGCAGCACGACATCTCCGTGCGGCTGCTCGACTACGCCTGGCGGGACCTGCTCGACGGCGGCAACGTGCTGGCCGAGCTCCAGGCCCAGGAACCGCTCTCCCCGGTGCCGCTGGAGATCTACGGCAGCCTGCACGAACTCGGCCACCGCCACCTGGGATTGGAGGCGGCGATCGACCTCGCCCGCACCACCGCGAGCTGGCAGGCGGTCGAGATGCTGCCGAACCGGCGGCTCGGCCTGCTCAACGCGGAACGCAAGCTCGGGCTGGTCCCCAGCGGCGACTTCGAACAGGCCGTCGCCGCCACCTGGCTGGGCCGCACGCCGGAGCCGTGGACGGCGCAGTTCCACATCGCGTACGACGTCACGCACACCGTCTTCCACCTCACCGACTGGGGCGCGGAGCCGGACCGGCTGCCGCCGCGGATCGCGTCCTACCTGGCGCTGTACCTGCCCGCATGGGCCACGGACTGGGCCGAGTTGGAGCACTGGGACCTGCTGGGCGAGCTGCTCGTGGTCGACGCGTGCCTGCCCCGGCCGACGCTCGACGCGCGGCTGTGGGAGCGGTACGCGGCCGCGCAGTCCGCCGACGGCGCGATGCCCGTACAGCACGAGATGCCCACCGGGAGCCCGGCCACGGTCTTCGACATCGTCCACCACCCCACGCTGGTCGCGGCGTTCGCCTCCGCGATGGCCACCTCCCGGGCGCTGTCGTCGGACGTCGCCGCGTGAGCGGGCCCGCGGCAAGGCGGCCCGCGTCCGCCCCGCACCCGGCCGCCCCCGGCTCCCGCCCCGGCCACGGAACCGACACGGAGGCCGGCGAGGACACCGGAACCGGCACCGGCAGCCGCAGCTCGCGTGCCGAAACCGGAGGCGCAACCGGGGCCGACCCCGAAGCCGATGTCGCCGCCCGGCTGGAGGAGGCGCTGACGCAGGTCCGCGCGCCCGACCTGGTGCTGGCCGTCAGCCGCGCCGGCCGCCGGACCGTCGCCACCGGCGGCACCGCCGACCCCCGGCTGCCGCGCACGTCGCTCAGCTACGAACTGGGCTCGCTCTCCAAGACGTTCACGGTCCTGCTGCTCGCCGAACTGGCCCGGGAGGGGGCGCTCGGCCTGGACGACCGGCTCGCCGCACACCTGCCGGGGCTGGAACTTCCGCACCCCGACTCCCGCGCCATCACCCTGCGGCACCTGGCCACCCACACCTCCGGGCTGCCCCGGGTGCCGCGCGACCTGATCCCCGGCGCGCTGCTGCGGCCGTACACCAACGGCTACGCCGGCTACGACCGCGAGCGGCTGCTGCGCGCCTTCGCCCGCACCCGCACCCGGCACGCCCCCGGCAGCCACTGGCACTACTCCAATCTCGGCCTCGCCCTGCTCGGCCCGGCCCTGGAGGGCGCCGTGGGCAGCGACTACGCCACCCTCCTGACCGAGCGCGTGCTGCGCCCGCTCGGCCTGGCGCGGACCACCATCGGCCCCGCCCCCGCGGGCAGCCCCGCCGCCACCGCCGCGATCGGCCACCGCCCCGACGGCCGTACCCCGCTGCCCCCCACCGACATGGCGGCGTTCACCTCGGCCGGTGCGATCCGTGCCACCCCCGGCGACCTGCTGCGCTACGCCGAAGCCCTCCTCTCCCCCGACGCGCCCGGCACCCCCGCGCCCCTGCGCGACGCCCTGCGCGACGTCCAGGTCCCCCAGCTCCGGCGCGGCCTGGGCCACCGCCACACCCACACCCTCACCTGGTACCTGCACCCGGCCTCCGGCGGCCCGATCCTCTTCCACGCCGGCGCGACCTTCGGCCACCAGTCCTTCCTCGGCTTCCATCCGGCCACCGCGACCGCCGTCATCGGCACCGCCACCCGCCACGACCGCACCTGCGCCCTGATCAACACCTGCTACACCCTCCTCCACTCCCTCACCACGCCCACCTAAAGCGCGGGGCCGCACCCAGGCCGGGTGAACGGCGAGGACCCGGGAGGTGGGCCGACCCGTCGTGCCCTAGAGTCCCGACAAAAGGGAAGAAAGACCACAGAACCTCCTCATTCATCCGTGCAGAGATCAGGAAGGTCCGGCGATGGCGGAGACCCGAGCGGCGAGGGCGAAAGGCGGGCGCGCGGCGGACCGGACCGGCTCCCGGTCGGGGTCCGGGCGGGCCGGGATCGTCACCGTGAGCGGCACCCACATGCCCTCCCCCGAGGAACGGGCCCGGCTGGGCAAGGCGGCGCGAGCGCACGCGCCGCGCTCCGCGCACGCGGAGTTCGCCCCGCCCCGGGACCGTACCGACCCGGTGGACACCGTCGAACGGCAGTCGGCGACCCGGCTGCCGGAGCTGGTTCCGCTCCGCTACGGCCGGATGCTCGAGTCGCCGTTCCGCTTCTACCGAGGCGCGGCCGCCATCATGGCCGAGGACCTCTCCCGCACCCCCGTGTCCGGTTTCCGCACCCAACTGTGCGGCGACGCACACCTGATGAACTTCCGGCTGCTCGCCTCCGCCGAGCGCAACCTGCTCTTCGACCTCAACGACTTCGACGAGACGCTGCCGGGCCCGTGGGAGTGGGATGTCAAGCGGCTGGCCGCCAGCATGGTGATCGCCGCGCGCGAGAACGGCTTCGACGACGCGGAGCGCCGTACGATCGTGCGCGCCACCGTCAGGTCGTACCGCGAGCAGATGTGGCGCTTCGCCGGGATGCGCGACCTGGACGTCTGGTACGCCAGGGCCGACGCCGACATGCTCAAGGAACTGGCCGGGGGCCGGCTGCGGGCGCGCGGGCGCAGGAAGCTCTCCGCGCAACTCGCCAAGGCCCGCGGGCGCGACAGCCTCCAGGCCGCCCGCAAGCTCACCGAGGTCGTCGGAGGCCGGCCGCGGATCATCTCCGACCCGCCCATGCTCTCCCGCCTCGACGACCTGCTGCCCGGCGCGGAGAGCGTCCAGGTCGAGGAGTTGCTGCGCGGCCTGCTCACCGGTTACCAGCGGTCCCTGGAACCCGATCGGCAGCATCTGCTGGAGCAGTTCGGGGTGGTGGACATGGCGCGCAAGGTGGTCGGCGTCGGCAGCGTCGGCACTCGCTGCTGGGTCGTGCTCCTGCTCGGCCGCGACAGCGGGGACCCCCTGTTCCTCCAGGCCAAGGAGGCGTCCGAGTCCGTGCTCGCGCCCTACGCGGGCGCGAGCCGCTACGGCATCCAGGGCAAGCGGGTGGTGGCCGGCCAGCGGCTGATGCAGTCGGCGGGCGACATCTTCCTCGGCTGGGAGCGGGCTCAGGGCATGGACGGGGTCCAACGCGACTTCTACGTACGCCAGTTGCGCGACTGGAAGGGCGTCATCGACCCTTCCCAGATGGTGCCCCTCGGCTTGCGCGTCTTCGGGGAGCTGTGCGGGGCCACTCTTGCCCGCGCCCATGCCCGGTCCGGCGACCGGATCGCGATCTCCGCGTATCTCGGCCGCGGCGACGTCTTCGACCGCGCGATCTCCACGTTCGCGGAAGCGTATGCCGACCAGAACGAACGGGACCACGCCGCGCTGGCGAAAGCCGCCAGGTCCGGCCGGGTCAAGGCCACGCGGGAGTAAGGAAGCCCGCCGGTCCGGTCACCGATACGCCCAGGTCAGGGCGGTGGACGGGCCTCCCGGCGGCGCGACGTAGCGGTTCAGGGGCGGCCCGTGGTCGGTGGCGGCGAGAGCCGGCCGGCCTGCCGGGTAGTACGGGTGCCCCCTGGGGGCATCGGGTCGGGGGCGCGGGTGTGCTTATGCTCGGACAATGACGACGCGTGAACCTGAAGAGCCCGCCGCCGCGGGGACGGAGAGCCGGCCGACGGCGAACGCGATGCGCCGTGCGCTGCACCGCGCGGAGGAAGGGGTAGCGCTGGACGCCGCGGAGGCGGCCGTGCTGCTCCAGGCGCGAGGCGCGGACCTGGAACGGCTGTCGGCGGTGGCCGGGCGGGTGCGGGACGCCGGACTGGCCGCGGCGGGCCGGCCGGGCGTGATCACGTACTCGCGGAAGGTCTTCATCCCGCTGACCCGGCTGTGCCGGGACAAGTGCCACTACTGCACCTTCGTCACGGTGCCCGGGAAGCTGCGGCGGGCCGGCGAGGGGATGTTCCTGTCGCCGGACGAGGTGCTGGACATCGCCCGGCGCGGCGCCGAAATGGGCTGCAAGGAGGCGCTGTTCACGCTCGGCGACCGCCCGGAGGACCGCTGGCCGGAGGCCCGGGAGTGGCTGGACGCGCACGGCTACGACGACACGCTCGCGTATGTGCGGGCGATGGCGGTGCGGGTGCTGGAGGAGACCGGGCTGCTGCCGCACCTGAACCCGGGGGTGCTCGGCTGGACCGACCTTCAGCGGCTGAAGCCGGTCGCGCCGTCGATGGGCATGATGCTGGAGACGACCGCGACCCGGCTGTGGTCGGAGCCGGGCGGCCCGCACCACGGCTCGCCGGACAAGGAGCCCGCGGTCCGGCTGCGGGTGCTGGAGGACGCCGGCCGCTCCAACGTGCCGTTCACCACCGGCATCCTGATCGGGATCGGGGAGACGTACACCGAGCGGGCCGAGTCGCTCTTCGCGATCCGCCGCACCTCCCGGCAGTACCACGGCATCCAGGAAGTCATCGTGCAGAACTTCCGGGCCAAGCCGGACACCGCGATGCGCGGCATGCCCGACGCGGAACTCGGCGAGCTGGCCGCGGCGATCGCGGTGGCCCGGATCGTGCTCGGCCCGGCGGCCCGCATCCAGGCGCCGCCGAACCTGGTGGACGGCGAGTACGGCAGCTTCGTCGCCGCCGGCATCGACGACTGGGGCGGGGTGTCGCCGCTGACCCCCGACCACGTCAACCCCGAACGCCCGTGGCCGCAGATCGAGGAGCTGGCCGCGCGCACCGCGGACGCCGGCTTCACGCTCAAGGAGCGGCTGACGATCTACCCGGAGTACGTACGCCGTGGCGAGCCCTGGCTCGACCCGCGGCTGCTGCCCCACGTCACCGCGCTCGCCGACCCCGACACCGGCCTGGCCCGCGAGGGCGTACGGCCGCGGGGGCTGCCCTGGCAGGAGCCGGAGGACGCCTTCCCGGCGGCGGGCGGGCGCACCGACCTGCACCGGACCATCGACACGCAGGGGCGCAGCGCCGACCGGCGCGACGACTTCGACGACGTGTACGGCGACTGGGCGGAGTTGCGCGAGCAGGCCGCGCCCGGACTGGTGCCCGACAAGGTGGACGCCGACGTCAAGCAGGCGCTGTCGGTGGCCGCCGACGACCCGACCCGGCTCACCGACGCGCAGGCGCTGGCGCTGCTGCACGCCGACGGCCCGGCCCTGGACGCGCTGTGCCGGATCGCGGACGACGTGCGCAGGGACACCGTCGGCGACGAGGTGACGTACATCGTCACGCGGAACATCAACTTCACCAACGTCTGCTACACCGGCTGCCGCTTCTGCGCCTTCGCCCAGCGCCGTACCGACGCCGACGCGTACACGCTCTCCCTCGACCAGGTCGCCGACCGGGCCGAACAGGCCTGGCAGGTGGGGGCGGTGGAGGTGTGCATGCAGGGCGGCATCCACCCGGACCTGCCCGGCTCGGCGTACTTCGACATCGCCCGCGCGGTCAAGGCCCGGGTGCCGGGCATGCACGTCCACGCCTTCTCCCCGATGGAGGTGGTCAACGGCGCGACCAGGACCGGGATGTCGATCCGGGACTGGCTGTCGGCGGCGAAGGAGGCCGGCCTGGACACCATCCCGGGCACGGCGGCCGAGATCCTGGACGACGAGGTCCGCTGGGTGCTCACCAAGGGCAAGCTGCCCGCCGCGACCTGGGTCGAAGTGGTCTCCACCGCCCACGAGTTGGGCATCCGCTCGTCGTCCACGATGATGTACGGCCACGTGGACCAGCCGCACCACTGGCTCGGGCACCTGCGGTTGCTCGCGGAGATCCAGCAACGCACCGGCGGTTTCACGGAGTTCGTGACCCTGCCGTTCATCCACACCAACGCGCCGGTCTACCTCGCGGGCATCGCGCGGCCCGGCCCCACGATGCGGGACAACCGGGCGGTCACCGCGATGGCGCGGCTGCTGCTGCACCCGCACATCCCCAACATCCAGACCAGCTGGGTGAAGCTCGGTGCGGAGGGCGCGGCGGAGATGCTGCGCTCGGGCGCGAACGACCTCGGCGGCACCCTGATGGAGGAGACCATCTCACGGATGGCGGGCTCGCGTTACGGGTCGTACCGCTCGGTGCGCGACCTCGTCGCGATCGCCGACGCGGCCGGCCGGCCCTCCCGCCCGCGCACCACCCTGTACGGGGAGGTGCCGGAGGAGCGGACCGCCGCGGCGCTCGCCTCTGACGGGCACCTGCCGGAGCTGCTGCCGGTGCTCGGCGACTGAGCCGGCGGTCTCCGGCCGGCCGGCGCGGATACGGACGGGCGGGCGGCGCGGATACGGACGGGCGGGCGCCCAGGAGCGGCGCCCGCCCGGTCGGTCGAGCCGGTCACGGTCGGACCAGTCGGTTGAGCCGGTCGCGGACGGGACGGTCGGTTGAGCCGGTTCGCGGTCGAGCCGGGCTCAGTTGAGCCGGTCGCGCCAGTCGGTCGGCACGCGCTCGGCCGGGCCGGGCACCGGCTGGTCGGCCGGGTGGCTCTGCGGCGCGGCGAGTCGGGGGCCGTCCTCGACGTACTGCTCCTTGGCGTAGTTCCAGAACCACTCCTCGCCGGGCTCGAAGCTGCGGATCACCTGGTGGCCGGTGGCGGCCGCGTGGGCGCCGGCGTGCTGCGCGGGTGAGGAGTCGCAGCAGCCGATGTGGCCGCAGGCCGCGCAGCGGCGCAGGTGGAACCACCAGCCGCCGCCGGCCTCGCACTCCATGCAGCCGGTACCGCTGGGCGGCACCGAGGGGTCGATGGTCCCGGAGGTCCCGGGCGTGCCCTGGTCGTCGGACGGGGTCATACGGCTTCCTCCTCGCTGTCCTGACCGGTCTCGGACGTGCTCAGCGGCAGGCAGACCCGGAAGCGGGTGTCGCCCGGCTCGGACTCGACCGTCAGGTCGCCGTGGTGCTTGTTGACCACGATCCGCCAGGAGATGTCGAGGCCGAGGCCGGTGCCCTGGCCGACCGGTTTGGTGGTGAAGAACGGCTCGAAGATCCGCTGCCGGATCTCCGGCGGAATCCCCGGACCGGTGTCGCGGAACTCCACTACCAGGTTGCCGTGCTCCCGCCAGGTCCGCACGGTGAGCGTGCCCTCGCCGTCCATCGCGGCGACCGCGTTGTCGACGAGGTTCGTCCACACCTGGTTCAGCTCGCCCGGGTAGGCGGGGATGGGCGGCAGGGCGGGGTCGAACTCCTTGACCACCCGCACCTTGGCGCCGATCTTCCCGGCGAGCATCTGCAGGGTGCTGTCGAGGAGTTCGTGCACGTCGACCACCTGGTAGGGGGCGCGGTCGAGCTGGGAGTACTGCCGGGCGGCGTCGACCAGGCCGGAGATACGGGTGGTGGAGTCCTCGATCTCGTTCATCAGCAGCTCGGTCTCGACGGTGTAGTTCAGCCACCGCACCGCGCTCTCCAGCACCGCGCCGTCGACGGCCGCGGCGACCTGGTCCAGCCACTCCTCGTCGAGCCCGGCCTGGACGAAGGCCGGCGCCAGGTCCCAGCCGCCCGCGATGTCGTGCGCGTCCATCCAGTCCGCGATCGCGTCCTCCCGGTCGGAGGCGTCCATCGGGCTGAGCTGCTCGGCCTTCGCGACCCGCTCGGCGGCCCGCTCCTGGACGCTGACGAGGGTGTCCAGGTCGGCCTGCCGGTAGGGGCCGCCGGCGAGGATCTTCAGCTTGTGCCGCATCCCGGCCACCCGCTCGCGCAGCGAGGCGGTGGCCCGCAGCGCCGCGGCGGCCGGGTTGTTCAACTCGTGGGTCAGGCCGGCCGACAGGGAGCCCAGCGCGAGCAGCCGCTCCCGCTGGCTGACCACCTGCTGGAACGACTTGTTGCCGAAGAACAGGCCCTCCAGCAGGTGCACGGCCATCGGGAACCACTCGGTGACGATCCGCGAGAAGTCGTCGGCCGCCAGCACGAAGAAGCGCGAAGGCGCGGTCACCCGCATGGAGTTGGTGTACCGCTGGGGCACCCGGTCGCCCAGGTACGCCTGGAAGGCGCCGGAGTACACGCCGCGCTGCGAGGTCCTGGCCACCTCCACGTCGTCGTTGCCGACCCGCCGGGAGGTCACCAGGGCGCCGTCCAGCAGCACGTAGAAGCAGGTCGCCGGGTCGCCCTCGGCGAAGACCGGGCCCGGCTCGATCGTCTCCACCCGGCCGATCCGGCACAGCTCGGCGAGCTGCTCGGGCGAGAGCTTCTCGAACAGGAAGAGCGTGCGCAGCTCGTCCGGGTCGCAGGTGTCCAGCGGGCGCTGCGGGGCCTGCGGGGCCTGCGTGGAGTTCTTCGGCGGGTTCTGCGGCGAGTTCTGCGCCGGGTTCTCGGTCACAGCCCCTCCAGGTAGCGGTGTACGAGCATGACGGCCATCGCGCCCTCGCCGACCGCGGACGCCACCCGCTTCGCGGACTCGGCCCGCACGTCGCCGGCCGCGAAGACGCCCGGCACGCTGGTCTCCAGGTGGTACGGCAGCCGGTCCGGCTGCCAGCCGGGCGGACGGCGGCCGTCCTCGGTGACGAGGTCCGGGCCGGTCAGCACGAAGCCGTGCCGGTCGCGGTGGACGGTGCCGTCCAGCCAGTCGGTGCGCGGCGCGGCGCCGATGAAGACGAACATCCGGTGCGCGTCGACCAGTTCGGTGCCGCCGGTGTCTGCGTCGCGCAGCGCCAGGCCCTCCAGGTGCTCCTCGCCGTGCACGGCGGTGACCGAAGTCCGGGTGCGTACCCGGATGGTGGGGATGTCGGCGATCTGCTGGATCAGGTAGTGCGACATGGACGCTTCCAGGGACGCGCCGCGCACCAGCAGCGTCACCGACTTGGCGTGCCGGGACAGGTAGACGGCGGCCTGGCCGGCGGAGTTGGCGCCGCCGACGATGTACACGTCCTGGCCCTCGCAGCCGGCCGCCTCGGTCAGCGCGGAGCCGTAATACACGCCGCGGCCGGTGAGTTCGGCCAGGCCCGGCACGTCGAGCTGCCGGTAGGCGACGCCGGTGGTGAGGATCACGCTCTGCGCGGCGATCGCCGAGCCGTCGGAGAACCGTACGGTGCGGGCCGGGCCGCTGGTCTCAAGTGCGTTGACCTCGCAGGCGGTCAGCAGCTCCGCGCCGAAGCGGGTGGCCTGGCGGCGGGCGCGGTCGGTGAGTTGGGCGCCGGAGATCCCGTCGGGGAACCCGAGGTAGTTCTCGATCCGCGCGCTCTGCCCGGCCTGCCCGCCGGTCGCGGTCCGCTCCACCAGGACGGTGCGCAGCCCCTCGGAGGCGCCGTAGACCGCGGCGCCGAGCCCGGCCGGGCCGCCGCCGATCACCACCAGGTCGTAGAACTCCTCGGCCGGCGAGGTGGACAGGCCGACCTGCGCGGCCAGGTCCTGGTCGGACGGCTCCAGCAGCGCCTCGCCGCCCGGCGCGATCACCAGCGGCAGCCGCAGCCCGTCCTGCCCGGCGGCCTCCAGCAGCCGCCGGCCCTCCGCCTGGTCGGACTGATACCAGCGGTAGGGCACCTGGTTGCGGGCCAGGAACTCCCGCACGTCGGAGGAGCGCGCCGACCAGCGGTGCCCGACCACCTTCGTCTCGGGCACCGGGCGGTGGTCGGAGCACAGCCAGCTCTCCAGCAGGTCGTCGACCACCGGGTAGAGCTTCTCCTCCGGCGGGTCCCACGGCTTGAGCAGGTAGTGGTCGAGGTCGACCACGTTGATCGCGTCGATCGCGGCGCCGGTGTCCGCGTAGGCGGTGAGCAGCACCCGGCGGGCGCCGGGGTAGATGTCCATCGCCTGTTCGAGGAACTCGATACCGGTCATGTTCGGCATCCGGTAGTCGGCCAGGATCACCGCGACCAGGTCGCCGCGCAGCTTCATCTGCCGCAGCGCGTCCAGCCCGTCCTGCCCGGACTCCGCCCGCACCACGCGGTACCGCTCGCCGTAGCGGCGCCGCAGGTCGCGGGCGACCGCCCGGGACACCCCGGGATCGTCGTCAACGGTGAGGAGCGCGGCGCGGCGCGTGCCGGCGTCCGGCTCAGTCATGGGCATCCCGTCCCCGTGTTGTCGTCCATGTGTTCGGCCGTCTATGTCGTTCAGCGTAGTGGCACCGCCGGTCCGGCGCGCGAGGGAAAATCGGCGCGCGGACCGGGGCCCGGCCGTGGGCGGGCGGCAGGCGGTACGGCGGAGTGCGGGGGTACGGGGCGGTACGGCGCGGCGCGGGCGGATGCGCCGGTGGTGGGGCGGGCCGCCGTAGGCTGGCGGTATGCAGTCCTACACGATCGGGCAGGCGGCCCGGCTGCTGGGCGTCAGCCCGGACACCGCGCGCCGCTGGGCCGACGCGGGCCGGGTCACCACGCACCGCGACGACGCCGGCCGCCGGCTCATCGACGGCCGCGACCTCGCCGCGTTCTCCGTCGAACTGGCCCAGAACCCCGACACGGAGTCGGACACCTCGCACACCTCGGTCCGGAACGCGTTCCCGGGCATCGTCACGGCCGTCAAGATCGGCGACGTGGCGGCGCAGGTGGAGATCCAGGCGGGCCCGCACCGGCTGGTCTCCCTGGTCACGCGCGAGGCGGTGGAGGAGCTGGGCCTGGAGGTCGGCGCGGAGGCGGTGGCCCGGGTGAAGTCGACAAACGTCCATATCGATCGCCCGTAAGGGCCAGGAATCGCAGGTCAGGCCCCGGGGCGGGGCGGAGTGCCGCCGCGGGTGAGGCCCCGAGGTCGCGGGCGGGATGCCGCCACAGGTGCAGCCCCGAGATCGCGGGCGGGGTGCCGCCGCGGCTCAGGGCGCCGCGCGGTCCGGCACCGCCCGGATCAGCACCAGCGACCCGTCCAGATACGGGCGGCGGCGCAACTCCCCGTACTTCGCGTCCCACGCGCCCGAGCCGATCGCCGCGCGCAGTGCGCCGGTGTACTCCTCGCACACCTCCGGCGGCACGAAGCTCCACGCCGAGCACGCCTGCCGGGCGCCGGGGTCGAGCAGGCGCTCCGGGCGGGCGTAGTACGCCTCGTTGAACCCGTCGGTGCAGTCGGCCGGGATCGGCACCGAGGTCACCGTGCAACTCCCGCCCAGCGCGGCCGTGATGGCCTCGATCGCCGGGTAGCGGCGCGCCTCGGTGTCGAGCACCAGCGGCGCGTACTCGTAGAGCCAGAAGTCCCGTACCAGCGCGGGGTCGCAGGTCACGACGACGACCGGGCCGCGCGCCACCCGCCGCATCTCGCGCAGCCCGGCGACGGTGTCGCTCCACTGGTGCACGCTGAACGTGGTCATCGCGGCGTCGAACCGGTCGTCAGCGAAGGGCAGTTGCTCCGCGGTGCCGGCCACCGCGGGCGGCAGGTGGGCGGGCCGCTGGGCGCGCATCGCCGCCGACGGCTCCACCGCGACCACCTCGGCGCCGGCCGGCTCGTACGACCCCGCGCCGGCACCGACGTTGACCACGGTGCGGGCACCGCCCAACGCGTCCGCCACCACGCGCGCGATCCGCGGGTCGGGCTGCCGGTACGCGCTGTAGCCGCCGCCGATCACCCCGTAGTCCGCGTCTCCCGCGCTTCCGTCCGTCACGCCTTCCCGCACGTCTCCCATGCCTCCGAACCTACCCGCCCGCACCGCCCGGGTGGCCGAGCCCCCGCCGGGCGGGGCGGGCGGGCGGGGTTGGCCGGTTCTCCCCCGTCGCACCGGACTTCGGGCGGCTCTCGCGCCCCGTGGCGGCGCCGCACCGTCGGCTTCGGGACAGATTCCGCTCAGCGCCCGAGGCGCCCTTCCCTCCGCACGGAGCGTGAACTAACGTGACGTTTGGGTTAGTTGCCCCAAGCATCTAGTGGTATGGGCAACTACCCCGCGCGCCACAGCAGTTGCACCCCGCATCAGACATCTCACCCTCACCCCCGGAGGAGAGAGCCCGCCATGGCCGCAGCAGGACCGCACCCCGCCGCCCGTACCAGCCCGCCCACGACCGCGCACCCGAGCCCCTCGACGACCCTGGACGCCGGCAGCGGCGCATGCCCCGTCACCGGCGCCGGACCGTACACCGCGCTCCCCGACCCCTTCGACGCCCCCGCGCCGCACGGGGCCTGCCCCTTCGACCCGCCGCCCGCCTACCAGCAGGCCCGGCGCGAGCGCCCGGTCGCCCGTACCACGCTGTGGGACGGCTCGTCCTGCTGGATGATCACCCGCCACGAGGACGTCCGCCGCACGCTGCGCGACGACCGCTTCAGCGCCGAGGCGCACCGGCCGGGCTTCCCGTTCCAGAACCCCGGCCGCAGGGCGCTCGCCACCGGCCGGCCGACCTTCATCCGGATGGACGACCCCGACCACGCGCGGCTGCGCCGGATGCTCACCGCGGACTTCATGATCCGCAAGGTCGAGTCGTTACGGCCGCAGGTCCAGGAACTGGCCGACGAGTTGCTGGACTCGATGACCAAAGGCCGCCACGAGGCCGACTTCGTCGCCGACTTCGCACTGCCGCTGCCGTCGGTGGTGATCTGCCTGCTGCTCGGCGTGCCGTACTCCGAGCACGCCTTCTTCCAGCGGTGCAGCAGCACCATGCTCCGCGCCGATGCCACCGAGGCCGAGGTGACCACCGCGCAGGACGAACTGCTCGGCTACCTCGCCGAGTTGACCCGCACCAAGCGGCACTCCCCGGACGACGGCATCCTCAGCCGGCTCGCCGAGCAGGGCGAGCTGTCCGACGACGAGATCGCCCGGATGGGGCGGCTGCTGCTGGTCGCCGGTCACGAGACGACCGCGAACATGACCTCGCTGTCCACCCTCGCGATGCTGCGCAACCCGCGCGAACTGGAGCGGATGCGCGCCGCCGGACCCGACGAAGTCAAGTCGGCCGTCGAGGAGTTGCTGCGCTACCTGACCGTCATCCAGGGCGGGGTGACCCGGGTCGCCACCGAGGACGTCGTCATCGGGGACACCGTGATACGCGCCGGCGAGGGCGTGTTGTGCATGATCAGTGCCGCCAACCGCGACGAGGACGTCTTCGCCGACGCCGACCGGCTCGACCTGGCCCGCCCGGGCAGCCGCCGCCACATCGCCTTCGGGTTCGGCGTGCACCAGTGCCTCGGCCAGCCGCTGGCGCGGCTCGAACTCCAGGTCGCGCTGCCCACCGTACTGCGCCGGCTGCCCAATCTGCGGCTGGCGATCCCCTTCGAGGACGTCCGCTTCCGCCACGACATGCTCGTCTACGGCGTGCACTCCCTCCCCGTGGCCTGGTGACCGCGCCCCCGATCCCCCAGCCACCGCCCCGCCCCACGGGAAGGACCCCGCCCATGCGCATCCACGTCGACCAGGACAAGTGCTGCGGTTCCGGCATGTGCGTGCTGGCCGCGCCCGAGGTGTTCGACCAGCGCGACGCCGACGGCATCGTCGAACTGCTCGACCCCAAGCCCCCGCAGACGATGTGGGCCGACGTCCGCGACGCCGCCGCCGGCTGCCCCTCCTGGGCCATCGAGGTCGACGAGACCTGAGATTCCTCCCCCGGGAACCCGTGGGAACCCGTGGGAACCCGTGGGAACCCGCGGGAGAGCGCTCTTCTGGTACGACGAACGGTCAGGAGAGCGCTCTCCCATGCCCGCTCCCCCGCGACACCGCCGCCTCGCCGCAGAAGATTCTCGTGGGCGCGCTCCCACGGCCCCGCCCCGCTGCCAGCGGGTTCGTCCCGCCGGCAACCGTCCGACCGATGCGTCGCTGGTCCGGACCATTGACACCCGCTTCCTGGATCTGACTTCATGGCTGGCGGTACGGCAAGCGCCCCCACGCGCGAGACCGGCAGCCGGCGAACGGTCGGCCGCCGCCCGGCCGCACCGTTCGATACCGAACCCAAGCCCTCCTTCCGCTGCGCGGGGCGGGTGCGGCGCCCCGCGCCATGGGAGCGCTCTCACCACCTCGCGGAGCCGGACCCCCACCCGAAAGGATCGGCTCATGACGCGACCAACAGGCCGGATACGGGCCGCCGCGATGATCGCGGCCGTCTGTGCGGCGCTGTTCGTGCCCGCCGCCGGCGCCCACGCGACGGGCACGGCCGCCCCGGCGGACACCACCAACTGCCAGCCGCAGGGCTCGGTGAGCCTGGCCGGCGGCGAGTACACGTTGCAGAACAACGAGTGGAACTCCTCCGCGCCCCAGTGCGTGACCGCCACCACCGGCACCGCCTGGTCGGTGAGCACCGCGAACTTCGACCTCTCCGGCGGCGCGCCGGCCACGTATCCGTCGATCTACAAGGGCTGCCACTGGGGTGCGTGCACCACCGGCAGCAACCTGCCGATCCAGGTGAGCAAGCTGGCGAGCGCGACCTCGTCCTGGTCGACGGTCCAGCCCGCGACGGGCGCGTACGACGTGGCGTACGACCTGTGGACCAACTCCGCGGCCACCACCGGCGGCCAGCCGGACGACAGCGAGATCATGATCTGGCTCAACAGCCGTGGCGGGGTCTCCCCGTTCGGCAGCAAGACCGCCACCGCGACCATCGGCGGCCTGAACTGGGACGTGTACACCGGCCGCCAGACGTCATGGAACATCGTGTCGTACGTGCTCCAGGGTGGCGGAACGTCGGTCAACGGCCTGGACGTCAAGGCGCTGATCGACGACTCGGTGAGCCGGGGCACGACCGGCGCCGACTCCTATCTCATCGACGCGGAGGCCGGGTTCGAGATCTGGCAGGGCGGTCAGGGCCTGGGGACGAACTCGTTCTCGTTCGACGCGACGCAGGGTACCGGCACCGGGACCGGCGGCGGTACGACCGGGGCGATCCAGGGGTACGGCGGCAAGTGCGTCGACATCGCGGGGGCGAATCCCGCCGACGGCACGGCGGTTCAGCTCTACGACTGCAACGGCACCGCCGCGCAGCAGTGGACGGTGGGCGCCGACTCCACGCTGCGGGCGCTCGGCAAGTGCCTCGACGTCAAGGCGGCGGGCACCGCGAACGGCACTCCGGTGCAGCTCTACGGCTGCAACGGCACCGGTTCGCAGGTGTGGCGAGCGGGAACCGGCGGCACCCTGGTCAACCCGCAGTCGGGCCGCTGCCTCGACGCCACCGGCCCGAGTTCTGCCAACGGCACGCCCCTCCAGATCTGGGACTGCGGGGGCGCCGCCAACCAGCAGTGGACGCTGCCGAGTTGACCGGGCGCGGCTGAACGGGCCGACCGGCCGGGCCGGTTGACCGCCTCCGGTCGACCGGCCCCGGGTCCGGCTGAACGGGCCAGGGCGCGGCCGAACGGGCCAGGGCGCGGCTACTCCGTCGCGTCGCGCTCTGGCCTACCGTCCACCGGCCGGGCCGCCACCATGGCCAGCAGCGCCTTCTTGTCGGGCTTGCCGCTGGGCGCGACCGGGACGGCGGCGAGCACGGTGAGCGTGGCGGGGACGGCGCCGTCGCCGAGTACGGCCCGTACGGTGGCGCGCAGTTCGGCGGGGTCGGGGACCCGGTCAGGCGAGGCCGGCACGATGAAGGCGTGGGCCGCCTCGCCGGTCGACTCGTCGGGGGCGGCGACGACGTAGGACTGGTCGACGTCCGGGTGGGTGGTCAGGGCGGACTCGATGGCGGCGGTGTAGTGGAGGATCGCGTTGACGAAGACGACGTCGCGGGCGCGGCCGGCCAGCCGCAGGAAGCCGTCGTCGCCCAGGGTGCCGAGGTCGCGGGTCCTGATCCAGCCGTCGTGGACGACCTCGCGGGTCTGCTCCTGGTCGTTCCAGTAGCCGGACATGGCCCCGCCGGCCTGGACCCAGACCTCGCCGGCGGCTCCGGTGGGCACGGGCTGCCCGGCGGGGTCGCGTACGGATATGCCGACGCCGGGCATCGGGCGGCCGACGGAGTCCCGTACCCGGTCTCCGTACCGGTCCTGGTCGGCGGGGGTGAGCAGCGCGAGCATGCCGGTCTCGGTCTGGCCGTAGCCCTGGTAGACGACCGGGCCCAGCCGGTCGGCCGCCTCGGCGAGGCGGTGCGGGGGCAGCGGTGAACCGGCGACGAGCAGGGCGCGCATGCTGCTGGTGTCGACGTCCTCGGTGCGCAGCGTGTCGAGCACCTGGTACAGGCGCGGGACCGTGCACAGGCACGCGGTGACGCGGTGGCGCTGCCAGGTGTGCGGGAAGGAGACCGGGGGTTCGGGGATGATCGCGGTGCCGCCGCCGAGCAGGCACAGCGCGAGGTGTTCGAGCATCACCGCGCTGGTGAGGGTGCCGAAGACGAGGAACCTGCGGTAGCCGTCGGCGAGTTGGCGGGTGGTGGCGCTCCACCGCGTCGGCTGCCAGGACCAGTGGTCGCCGAGCGCGCGGTAGGTCTGGGCGCAGCCCTTGGGGTTGCCGGTGCTGCCGCTGGTGAGGGTGATCAGGGCGATGTCGTCGGGGCGGCCGCGCGCGGTCAGTCCGGCGCGGGGCGCCGTGTCGCCGGCCTCGGCGTCGCGCGGGCCGTCGCCGGTCGCGGAGCCGCGCGGGCCGATGCCGCCGTCGCCACCGCTGCCGCCGAGCAGGTCGCGTTCGACGTCCAGCACGGCGCTGCCCGCCGCCTTGGCCGCGTCGGTGAGCGCGTCGGTGCGGGTGGTGTCGTCGGTGAGGACCGTGTCGATGTCCTGGGCCAGCACGTGGCGGAGTTGAGCGGGCGTCAGGCCGGGCCGCAGTCCGACGACGCGGCAGCCGAGCAGGTGGGCGGCGATCTGGGCGGCGAATCCGGCGGGGGTCACATCGGTGGTGAGGGCGACCGCGCGGCCGGGTCCGAGGCCGGCGGCGGCGAGGCCGGCGGCGCAGTCGCGGACCAGGTCGAGGACCCGGCCGCGGCTGACCGGCCGGGTCCGGAACTCGAAGGCGGCGGTGTCCGGGTCGCGGGCGAACGCGTCGATCAGGGGTTGCGGAAACACCGATTCGGCCGGATTGCTCATCTTTCCCTCCGATCCACGCGATCGGCCGCGGGCGCGTTTCGACCACGGCAAACCGCCTCGGGCGGCGTCCGGACATAGCGGAGGCGCGGGCCGGCAAGCGCTCCGAGTCGAGGGCGAAGTTATCCGGCCGGGGCCATTTCCAATCACCGAAAGATATGTGACATGGATCACATTACGCACCCTGGATGGCTCTTTGAACCCTCAACTAGGGTGTTGCATCTCCATCGGGGGAACGATCGGGAGGGCATATGTCGGGAGAAGAGCGGATCGACTACCTGGTGGTAGGCGCCGGACCCGCTGGAATCCAGGCCGGGTATTTCCTGGAACGCGCCGGCCGCGACTATCTGGTGGTCGAGGAGGGCGCGGCACCGGGGACGTTCTTCACGAGGTTTCCCCGGCATCGCACGCTGATCTCGATCAACAAGGTGCACACCGGCTGGGACGACCCGGAGTTGCGGCTGCGCACCGACTGGAACTCGCTGCTGTCCGACGAGCGCGGCCCGCTCTTCACCGCGGTCACCCCCCGCTATTTCCCCTCCGCCGACGACATGGTCGGCTACCTCGCGGACTTCGCCGCCACCCACCGGCTGCGCATCCGCTACAACACCCGCATCGCCCACATCAGCCGTCCCGCGCACCTGCACGGGGACTTCCTGGCCCAGGCCGCCGACGGCACCGCGCTGCGGGCGAAGCGCCTGATCGTGGCCACCGGCGTGACCCGCCCGCACATCCCGCCGATCGACGGCGTGGAGCTCGCCGAGCCGTACGGCGAGGTGTCGGTCGACCCGGCCGAATTCACCGGCAAGCGGGTGCTGATCATCGGCCGCGGGAATTCCGCCTTCGAGACCGCGGACAATCTCGTGGAGACCGCGTCGGTGATTCACATGGTGGGCCCCGGATCGCTGCGACTGGCCTGGCAGACCCATTTCGTCGGCCATCTCAGGGCGGTGAACAACAACTTCCTCGACACTTATCAGCTCAAGTCGCAGAACGCCCTGCTGGACGGCGAGGTCGTCTCGATCAGGCGATCGGACGAGGACGGCCGATATCGGGTCGCGGTGAAATTCGTCCGGGTCGCGGAAGTGGTCAAGGAGATATCCTACGACCGGGTGATCCTGGCCACCGGATTCAGATTCGACGCGTCCTTGTTCGCCGAGGAGTGCCGTCCCGAGCTGACGATCAAGGACCGGTTCCCGGCGCAGACCGACGCGTGGGAGTCTGCCAACGTGCCCGACCTGTATTTCGCCGGCACGATCACCCAGGTCCGCGACTTCAAGAAGTCCACCAGCGGCTTCATCCACGGCTTCCGCTACGGCGTGCGCGCCCTGCACCGCATCCTGGCCCGGCGCTACCACGGCGAGGCATGGCCGCACACGGAGCTGCCGGCCACCCCGGAGGCGGTCGCGGACGCCGTGCTGACCCGGGTCAACCGCACCTCGGCGCTGTGGCAGTTGTTCGGCTTCCTCGGTGACGCGATCCTCGTCGGCGCCGGATCGGTCGGCCACTACGAGGAGGTGCCGGTCGACCACCTCCACCGTTCGCTCGCCGACGGCGAGTTCGGCCCGGTCGACCGCTACCTGACGGTCACCCTCGAATACGGCGCCGACCACGACAAGGTGAACCCGTTCGACATCTCGGTGAACCGGCTCTCGCAGCAGGACACCGGCGGCCTCGACAGCCGCTACCTGCATCCGGTGGTCCGGCTGTGGCAGGACGGGAAGGAGCTGGCCGACCACCACATCACGGAGAACCTGGAGAACGAGTGGGACAGCGAGGAGGTACACCGCACCCCCCTCGTCCGCTTCCTCGCCACGCACCTCTTCCCGGCCGGGCGGCCCGCACCTGACCCCGCTGCGCCGGCGGCCACCCCGGAACCGTCGTGACCGCCCTGTCCACCGGAGCCCTCGACCCGCCCAGCGGTGCCCCCGCCCTGCCGTTCGACGTCCTGGACGAGCTGCGCGACCAGGCCCGGGCCCGACTCGACCCCGTGCACTGGGACTTCTACGAGGGCGGCGCCGGCCGGGAGACCGCCGTGGCCGAGAACGTCAGCGCCTTCGGCCGCCTCGCCCTGCTGCCCCGGATACTGCGCGGCGCCGGCCCGCCGGACACCGCGGTCGAGCTGCCCGGGGCCCGCGCGGCGACACCCGTCCTGGTCGCGCCGACCGCCTTCCACCGCCTCGCCCACCCCGACGGCGAGCGGGCCACGGCCCGTGCCGCGGCGGCGGCCGGCACCGTACTGATCACCTCGATGGCCGCGACCACCGCCGTCGCCGACGTCGTGGCGGCCGCCCGGGAGGTACGCGCGGACGCGGCCGTGTGGTTCCAGCTCTACCTCCAGCCGCGGGCCGACGTCACCGACGCGCTGGTGCGGCGGGCCGAGGACGCGGGCTGCACCGCGCTGGTGGTGACCGCGGACTCCCCCGTCTTCGGCCGCCGCGCCCGCGACGACCGCAACGGCTTCCACGACCTGCCGCCCGGCTACGCGGCGGAGAACATGCGCGGCCTGCCCGGCGGCCCCCCGGACGCGCCGCTCGACATCGCGATGAGCCCCGCACTGTCCTGGGACGACCTGCGCAGGCTGCGGGAGCGCACCGAACTGCCCGTGCTGGTCAAGGGAGTTCTGTACCCGGACGACGCCCGCCACGCGATCGGCGACGGCGCGGACGGGCTGATCGTCTCCAACCACGGCGGCCGGCAGCTCGACGCCGCGCCCGCCACCATCGAGGCGCTGCCCCGGATCGCCGAGGCCGTCGCCGGCCGCGTCCCGGTGCTGCTCGATGGCGGGATACGGTCCGGGGCCGACGTGGTGGCCGCGCTGGCGCTCGGCGCCACGGCGGTCGGCATCGGCCGGCCCGTGCTGTGGGGGCTGGCCGCCGAGGGCGAGGCCGGGGTGGCGCGGGTGCTGGCGGAGCTGGCCGAACAGACCGCGCACGTGCTGACGCTGTGCGGCGCCCGGGACTGCGCCGACCTCAACCGCGACCAGGTGGTCGTCCGCGGCGGGCAGGGGGTGGCGGGCGCATGACGCCGAACGCCGCGCGGGGTTTGTCCCGGGGCGCCGCCGTGGCCGCGGTCGCGCTGTCCAGTCCGTACTGGCTGCCGAAGGCCCTGGTCGCCTTACGCGTCAAGGTGTTCGCGAAGGTCAACGGGCCCGAGGGCGTGATCGTCCCGAACGAGCGGGTCGGCCCGGAGCGGTTCGCCGAGTTGTACGCGCACCCCGCCGCGAGCGGCCGCAGCAAGGGCGCGGGGCTGTCGGACCTGTTCTGGTACTGGCTGTCGCCGGGGCCCGAGGTGCACCAGGAGCACCTGGAGCCGGGGCCGCGCTACGACGCGGTGGCGCGGACCACCAGCTCGATCCTCGCCGGGACCAGCGCCGAGCTGTCCGCCGCCGCGGGCCGGTGCGCGGCACGCGTACTGGACGAGCGGATACCCGGCCGGGCCGCGCTGGTGCGGCTGCGCGACCTGATGATGCCGATCTGGGCGGAGTTCTTCCACGAGTTGGTGTTCCGCGAGCCGTGCCCGCCGGACGTACGGCGGCTGATCGTGGACAACGCCGAGGACGTGGTCAACTCGCTGAAGAACACCCGGCTGCGGCACATGGACCGGCGGGCCCGGCTGACCCGCTACCTGCTGCGCCGGCTGGCCGCGAACGAGGTGCCGCACGACCTGCCCGCGGAGCTGGCCACCCCGCGCGACCGCGCCCACTACCTCCAAGGCACCTTCTTCAACACCGCCGTGGTGCAGATGTCGGAGGCGATGGCACACCTGCTGCTGGTGCTCGCCCAGCACCAGGACGTCCAGCGCCGGCTGGCCGAACACCCCGACGACGACCACGACTTGGGCAACGTCATGAACGAGACGCTGCGCATGTACCCGCTGTTCGGCATCGCGCACCGGATCACCGGCGCCGACATCGACCTCGGCCCGGGCGCCGCCTACCCGGCCGGCACGGTGCTGTGCTTCGACTACGCCGCCTACCACTCCACCGGTTACCAGGACCCGGAGGTCTTCGACCCGGGCCGCTGGGACCGGCTGTCGGCGAAGGACGCGCACCACATCCCGTTCGGGGTCGCGGCGAACCGGCCGTGCCCGGCGTGGCGGCTGTCGCCGCTGGTGATGCGGGCCGTCACCCGCGAGGTGCTGAGCCGTTTCACCCTGCACTCGTCGGTGTCCCACACCCGCTCCATCCCGCACCGCGCGCCCTGCCTGCTGGTCGCCCGCGACCGGCCGCTGCCCCGCTACCGGATCGGCGCCGTGCTGGCCGCGCTGAGGGTCCGGGACCGCTGGGAGGACCTGGGGCGCAGCGTGCTCCAGGCGGTGTTCGGCACCTGGATGGTGGTGGACGCGCGGCGGCTGCGGCTCACGGAGACGTGGTTCGCCGCGCACGACACGCAGGGCCGCCCGCTGCCGTCCGCCGGGTCGACGGACGCCGTCCCACCGACCGCCGGGTCACCGGCCACCACGCAGCCGACCGCTGCCCCGCCGACCTGCCCGTACCACCGCGACTGAGCCGCACGCCTTTCCCCCACGCCGTCCCCGCCGAAGGGCTGCTCCCCATGTCCTCCACCGAACTGGGCACCGCTTTCCTGCTGGCCGTCGCCGTCATCCTGGTGCTGTGCCGGCTGGTCGCGCTGCTGCTGCGACCACTCGGGCAACCGCCGGTCGTCGCCGAGATGATCGCCGGGGTGCTGCTCGGCCCGTCGGTGCTCGGGCTGGTGCTGCCGTCCGTCGAGCACCACCTGTTCCCGGCCGCCTTGCACCCGATGCTCTACGTCGCCGGCCAACTCGGCCTGGTGTTCTTCATGTTCCAGTCGGGGTACGACTTCCGGCTGGAGCGGATCAAGCCGGTGGCGAGGTCGGCGGCGCTGATCTCGGCGGCCGGCAGCGCCACGCCGCTGCTGCTGGGCGCCGGGCTGACCTGGGCCGTGCACGGCTCCGTGGACACCTCGCCGCCCGGGGTGCCGCTGCACGTGACGGCGCTGTTCGTCGGCGTCACGCTGGCGATCACCGCGTTCCCGATGCTGGCCCGGATCATCACCGAGAACGGGCTGTCCGGCACCGCGTTCGGGACCATCTCGCTGGCGGCCGGCGCGATGGACGACGTCGCCGCGTGGATCATGCTCGCGGGCGTGGTCAGCCTGGCGCGCGGCAGCGCGCACACGGTGGTGCTCGCCGCCGCCGGCGCGGCCGGGCTGGTCGTGCTGCTGACCGCGCTGATCCGGCTGCGCGGGCCGGCGCTGCGGGTCACCGAGCGGCTCAGCGACGAGCAACTGCTGCTCGCCACCGTGCTGTTCCTGTGCACGGCCGCCTGGTACACCGACCGGATCGGCCTGTACGCGGTGTTCGGCGCGTTCAGCCTGGGCGCCGCGTTCCCGCGCTCGCCGCGCATCGACCGCACGATCGAGGCGACCGCGCCCCTCAGCCGGATCTTGCTGCTGCCGCTGTTCTTCACCTACTCCGGGCTGAACACCGACGCGGGGCTGCTCAGCGACCCGAAACTGCTCCTGTTCGCGGTGGGGTGCACGGTCGCGGCCGTGGTCGGCAAGTTCGGCGCGTGCTGGGCCGCGGCGCGGCTGGGCGGGCAGCCGCCCGCGGTGGCGCTGCGGATCGGCACCCTGATGAACGCGCGCGGCCTGATGCAGCTCATCGCGATCAACGTCGGCCTGTCCGAGGGGATCGTGTCGCCGTCGATGTTCACGGTGCTGGTGGTGGTCGCGGTGGTCACCACGGTGATGGCGACGCCGCTGCTGCGGCTGTGGGACCGGCTGGACGGCGGGGTGCCGGCCGAGCCGGACGCGACCGGTGCGGCCGGCGCCTCGACGCCGCCGCCCGCGCCGAGGCCGCCCCTCGCCGTGTCCACCGCGCCGGAGGGCCGTGGCGGGTCGCGCAGTTCCTCCCCCTGAGCTTCGCCAGGGTGGTGCCCCCAGCCCCCTGAGGAGATGCGGCTCTCCTCCACGAAGGAACGACGGTTTGCCTCAGAGGCAAGACTTTTGCCTCTGAGGCACATCATGTTGTTCCATGGGTTCATGGACGACGCGACCGCCACCCCGGACACCGCCGACGCGGTCGGCGCCGATGCCTCGGCCCTGGCCCCGCGGCTGCGGGACCGGCGGCGCGCGAGCGGCCTCACCCTGGAGGCCGCGGCCCGCCGCGCGGACCTCTCGGCCGCGCACCTGTCCCGGCTGGAGTCCGGCCTGCGCCAGCCGTCCCTGCCGGTGCTCCTCGGCCTCGCCCGCCTGTACGGCACCACCGTCTCCGATCTGCTGGGCGAGACGGCGGCCGAGCCCGATCCCATCGTACGCGGCGCCTCGATGGCCGCGGTGCCCGCCGGCGGCTGGACGTACCGGCGGGCCGGCGGCACCGGGCGGGCCATGCAGGCGCTGCGCGTGCACGTGCCCGCCCATGCCCAGGGCGGCCTGGTCCGGGTGCACCCCGGCGAGGAGTGGCTCTACGTCACCGCCGGGGTACTCGAACTCTCACTCGGCGACCGTTCCCACACCCTGGCCGCCGGGGACTCCGCGCACTTCGACTCGCTCGTACCGCACCGGCTGGCGGCCGGCGGCCCGGACGGGGTCGACCTGCTCTTCGTCCACACCCTCATGCAGAGCGAGACGTCGGCACTGTGCGTCGTGCCGCGCGAGCCCGCCGACCCCCGAGGAGGCCGTTCATGACCACGAACCCCGCCGAGCCGCGTGCCCACCCCGCGCCGGAGCCCACCGCGGAGCCCGCGCCGACCCCGCGGCCCGGTCCCGGCCCGGCCGGTCCCGAGGCGGAGTCCGTGCCCGTCGTCGTGGTCGTGCCGGCCCTCGACAGCACCGAGAAGCACAAGGAGCGCGCGGTGATCCTGCGCGTCCTGGTGTACGTCGCGGTGGCGCACTTCATGGCGTTCTTCCTGTGGCTGATGTTCGCGGTGATCGGCAAGAGCTGAGCCGTACGGCTCGGGGCGCCCGGAACCGGCTCGGGCGCTCAGAACCGCAGGGTGACGCTGCGGCCCGGCGCCGTCCGCACCGTGTGGACCGTGCCGCCCGCCACCACTTCGGTGCTGCGGCCGCCCACGCTGCGGATCACGGCCTGCCGCACCCGCCCGTCGCGCCAGGTCAGGTCAACGGTGAAGCCGCCGCGGGCGCCGACGCCGGTGATGTGGCCGCTGCCCGCCCACGCCTTCGGCAGCGCGGGCAGCAACTCGATCCGGCCGGGCCGGGAGTACACCAGCATCTCCACCATCGCCGACGGCGTGCCGAAGTTGGCGTCGATCTGGAAGACGCTGCTGTCCTGCCCGAGCTGGTAGATGTCGAAGAAGTTCAGCGCGGAGCCGTTGCTGTCCGCGGTGGAGGGCCGCAGGTTGGTGGTGACCAGCTGGTACGCCTTCTCCGCGTCGTGCAGCCGGGCCCAGCACAGGGCGCGCCAGGCGTTGGCCCAGCCGTAGCTGTCCATGCCGCGGGCGGTGAGCAGCGCGCGGACGGCGGCGACGAGGTCGGCGGGCGAGGAGTCGAGGGTGATGCGGTCACCGGGGAAGAACCCGATCAGCGGGGAGAGGTGGCGGTGCTGGTCCTCGCCGAGGTTGTCCGGCGACATCCACTCCTCCAGCCAGCCGTTGGCCGGGCTGATCCGCGGCAGGTAGAGCCGGTCGCGCAGGCCGCCGATGGTGCGGGCGAAGCCGGCGTCCTTGCCGAGGAGCTGGGCGGCGGTGCGGTAGTTGCCGAACAGTGCCCAGACCAGTTCCTGGGAGTAGGTGTTGCCGATGCCGTCCTGCGGGCCCTGCTCGGGCGACCAGTCCTTGTCGTCGACGAGCACCTCGCGGTCCTCGCCGGTGGCGGGGTCGGTGACGGTCATGGACACCAGCCGGGCCTGCCAGAACTCGCAGGCGCCCTTGAGCAGCGGGTAGATCCGGGCCAGGGTGCGGGCGTCCTGGGTGTACTC
The DNA here is from genome assembly GCF_040702025.1 of Streptomyces sp. NPDC088194. Lineage (NCBI taxonomy): Bacteria > Bacillati > Actinomycetota > Actinomycetes > Kitasatosporales > Streptomycetaceae > Streptomyces > Streptomyces sp. NPDC088194. Next base: position 138,741 of record NZ_JBFBIV010000006.1, read on the forward strand.
GTAGTGATCGAAGAGGGAGTTGGCGATCCAGGCGTTAGCCGCGGGGTGCCACCACCAGCCGGAGCCGCCGTGGATGTTGGTGGAGAACGCGACCGTCCAACCCGCCACCGTGCCGGAGGAGTTGCGGAAGCGGTTGCGGGGGTCGTTGAAGAGCTTGCCGGTGTTCTGCGTCCAGGAGGGGAGTTGGGCGAGGCAGTAGTCGGTGAAGGCGTCGAAGCAGCCGGGCAGCGCGGTCCGGTCGGCCATCCAGTAGTTCATCTGGACGTTGATGTCGGTGTGGTAGTCGCCCATCCAGGCCGGGTCGTTGACGTCCAGCCACAGCGCCTGCAGGCCCATCGGGACGCTGTCGCGGGAGCCGCAGATCATCAGGTAGCGGCCGAACTGGAGGTAGGACGCTTCGAGTTCCGGGTCGGGCGCGGCCCCGTCCGCGGCGCGGGCCTGCAGCCGGGTCCAGGTGTCGGCCTGCTTCTGCTGGTCGGTGGAGGTGCCCAGCGACAGCGTCATCGCGTCGAACAGGCGGCGGTAGTCGGCGACATGGGTGCCGCGCAGGACGGCGGGGCTGTGCCGGAGCGCGGCCCGGGCCTTGGTACGGGCGAGGGCGCGCGGGTCGAGACCGGGGGCGCGGTAGCCGCGGGCGGCGTCGGGGGCGTAGTCGGTGCCGCCGCTGAACACCACGGTGAGGTCGGCGCAGCCGGTGAACTCGATGGCGGTGGCGGTGACCTCGACGGTGCCGGTGCCGCTGGAGGCGGTGACGGCGGCGGCGTAGCGCAGGTCGTTGTCGAAGGCGGCGGCGAAGGACAGGGTGCGGTCGCCCGGGTCGCCGGCCGGGGTCTCGCCATGGGTGCCGGCCAGGGCGATCCGGCCGGTGTGGCTGCCGCCCGCGCTGCTGGACAGGTGGAGCACGATCACGTCGTCGGGGTGGCTGGCGTAGACCTCGCGGGTGTAGGTGGCGCCGCCCTGCCGGTAGGTGGCGGTGACCAGGCCGTTGCTCAGGTCCAGGGTGCGGCGGTAGTCCGTGACGGAGTCCGCGGTGTGGGCGGGTATCTGCACGGAGAGGTGGGCGAGTTGGGTGAGGGAGCCGAACTCGACCTGCTCGTAGGGGAACTGGCCGTCGTCGTCGAGGACGTCGTTGCGGGTGCCGGTCCACAGGGTGCTGTCGGTGATGTAGAGCGCCTCGTCGGCGGGGTCGCCGCCGACGAGCGCGCCGATCCGCCCGTTGCCGACCGGCAGGCCCTGCTGGATCATCGCGTCGGCAGATGCCGGGGCGGTGTACCACAGGCGTACGGCGGCGGCGTCGTCCGTACGGGGGTCGGCGGTGGGCCGCTGGGGCTCCGCGGCGGCCGCGGTGAAGGCCGGCAGCCCGGCGAACGCGGCCAGCGAGCCGGCGGTCCCGGCACCGGCCAGGGCGAGAAAGCTCCGACGACTGGGCCGCTGAGCGGGTGCGGGCTGAGGGGCGGTCATGAGGGGTGGTCCTCCTGTGATGTTCTGCGGCACGCGGGGGGTCCTGGCAGAAACGCAGGAGCAACATAAAACTACTAATTAATGGATTCAAGGGTTCTGACAGCAGTCCTTCGGACGACCTCCCCCCGGACAGGACATCCGATGTCTGGGCGGAGCATGCCCATGGCCGAGCGGAGTGATGCGCGCGGTGGGCGGATCTTTCCGACCGCCGGGCACCTCGCCGAAACGTGGGCGCCGAAACGTGGGTGCCCCCGGCCGGGTACCGACTCGGCCCCGGCCGGGGGCAGTCCGGGCGGCCGCGCGGGGAAGGGTCGGCGACCGCCCGGACGGCTCGATCGGTTCAGCTCGCGAAGACCTGGACCTCGGAGAGCTGCGCGGCCGGCCAGCCGGTGTTCGCGGTGAAGTTCAACCGCACGTAGCGCGTGGTGACCGAGGCCGGCAGGGTGACGGTCGCGGCGTTGCCGGTGGCCGGGTCGAACGTGTGGCCGGCGGAGGCGGCGAGCTGGGTGAAGCTGCTGCCGTCGGCGCTGCCCTGCACGGAGAGCGTCTGGGTGCGGGTGGCCCAGGCGGTGGCCGGCGGCAGGTTGAGCACGAGCCGCTTGACCGTGGTGGCGGCGCCCAGGTCGACCTGGAGCCACTGCGGGAAGGCGTTGTTGGCCGACTCCCAGTAGGAGTTGGCGTCACCGTCGGTGGCGTTGCCGGAGCCGTAGGACTGGGTGTGGCTGCTCTCCGACGTGGAACGGTGCAGGGCGAGGTTCCCGGTGGGCGGGGGCGTGGTGCTCCCGCCGACCACCGGCTGGGTGGGGCGGGTGGCGGTGAGGGCGATCTGGCCCTTGAGCATCCGGCCGCCGTCGCCGGTCAGCCGCAGGTAGTAGTCCGACGAGCAGGCCGTGCCGTCCTCGTCGAGCGCCAGGAACCCGGAGTTCGTCGGCACCTGCGCCTGGGTCTCGGCGGTCTTGGCGATCTGGTTGCCCTCGTTGAACTCGTCGAACATCGAGATGTAGACGCTCTGCACGCCGGCCCGGACCATGTTGTAGAACTGCCGCCACATGAAGTCGCCGTGCGCGCGCTGACGGAGCGTCACCGCACCGGGCAGCACGCACGGTTGGTAGTCGATGCCGTAGGTGGCGCACTCCGCCAGGTCCGGCACCGTCGCCACGTTGTAGAAGTTGTCGGCGTCCGAGACGTTGCCGATCCGGCCCACCATCCACGGCGAGAGCATGTCGAACGCGTGGTACACGTCCGAGAAGCCCGCACGCGAGTCGCGGTCCCCGGTACGCCACCAGGTCGGCACCCCGCCGATCACGTAACAGCCCTGGCTCTTGAACCAGTTGACGACGTCCAGGCACGCGTCGGCGGCGAACGGCCGCTGGTTGTCGGCGAACCCGAAGCCCCACACGCACACCACCGGCTTGCCGTTCTGCACCGCGTACGCCGAACTCGCGGTGTGGGCGTGCATCTTGCTGGTCCAGTCGGTCTTGATCTCCGACTGCATGTTCGTCCAGTCGGAGACGTCGTACATGATGTAGAACTTCCGCCCGTACTTCTCGGCGGAGCTGCGCACCTTCGCCGCCATGTCGTCGCGGGTCGGGCCCTCGCTGCCGTTGGGGTTGAAGCGCTGCAGCGCCGCGACGTCGATGCCGTTCTCCTGCAGCCACAGGAAGTGCGTGTCGACGGTCTGCTGGTCGTACGACGAGAACAGCGTGGCCGGCTGGCCGTTGCCGAGCGCCGCGTAGCCGGTCTGGTACGTGTGCGCGTAGTCGCTGACGTCGGGCCACGCCACGATCCCGGTGTTCGACGGCGAGGGCGCCGTCGCGTCGTTCGCGCTCCAGTGCCACCAGGCGTTGATCGGCGCGCCGTCGCCGATACAGGCGAACCAGCCCTGGTAGCCGACGGTCACCTTCCCGACCACGTCGCCGGGACCGCTGGCCGCCGACGCGGACCCCGCGGCCGCGGTCTGCGTGAGGACGGCGGTTCCTGTCGCGGTGGCGGCCACCGCGGCCTGCAGGAAGACCCTGCGTGTGACACCCATCTGGACTCCTCCGATCGGTCGTCAACTCCGGCAACCGCGGGGCTGGTGGGCGGAGATGGACCGGCCCGGCGGCTGGTGCGGGGATCGTAACGACGCGAACACACAGACGCAATAGATCGCGCATCAGGCGAAATATTTGACAGAAGATGTGCAAGAAAGTCGATGTCAATCTCTCTCCTGCATCCCGTATCCCTGCGGGCACAGCCGTGACCGCCATGCGGGTGTGACCGGCGCGGAACCCCGGCCCCCGGTTGCCCGTCCCAGGTCAGCGGGTGCAAGACTGCGCCCGCGAACACGGATCAGGAGGACACGTGGCGGAAGCGACGATCATCGGCAGCGAACGCAGCGAGGCGGGTCTGGCGACCGGGATGGAGGTGCTGCGCCGCGGCGGTTCGGCGCTGGACGCCGTGGAGGCCGCGATGCGGCGCTGCGAGGACAACCCGGCCGACCACTACGTCGGCACCGCGGGTCTGCCCAACGCCCGAGGCGAGGTCGAGCTGGACGCCTCCTTGATGCTCGGCTCCGGCCGCCGGTTCGGCGCGGTGGGCGCGCTGAAGGGCTACCCGAACCCGATCTCGGTGGCCCGCGCGGTCCTGGAGAAGCTGCCCCAGCACAGCCTGCTGGTCGGCGAGGGCGCCGCGCTCTTCGCCGAGGAGTGCGGGTTCACCACCGCCGACCTGATCACCGACGAGTCCCGCGAGCTGTGGCGCAAGCAGGTCGCCGACTCCCGCGAGTCGGTCGAGGGCGAGAACACCGCCGCCACCGACGGCGACGCCCGCTACCGGGAGAGCGCCCTCGCGCTGATCCGCCGGCTCGCCCCGCACGACGGCCCCTGGGGCACCATCAACATCATCGCCCTCGACGCCACCGGCGAGATGTGCGTGGGCGTGTCCACCTCCGGCTACCCCTACAAGTACCCCGGCCGGGTGGGCGACTCGGCGCTGCCCGGCGCCGGCAACTGGTGCGACCTGCGGGCCGGCGGCGCCGCCTGCACCGGCCGCGGCGAGCTGAGCATGCGCGGCGGCACCGCCCGCACCATCGTGGAACTGCTCTCCGACGGGCAGGAGCCGGCCGACGCGTGCCGGGCCGCGCTCGCCGACGCCGCCACCTTGCCGGACGACTTCCGCGCGGAGTTGCGCGCCCTGGCGATGACCCCCGACGGGCGCCACGGCGGCGCGGCCGGCCAGCAGGGCAGCGTCTACGGTCTGATGACCGACGCGTCCACCGAGCCGGAGTTCCGCCCGAGAATCGTGCTGTGAGCGCGGTGGGTGCCGCGCGCACCGTGAACGACGTGAGTGCCGTACGCACTGTGAGTGCCGTGAGTGCCGTGAGTGCCGTGAGGAGCCTGCTGTGAAGATCTTCCTGTCCTCCGACATGGAGGGCACCGCCGGAGTCGTCGACTGGTCGCAGTGCCGGCACGGCCAGCCCGAGTACGCGTACTACCGCACCCTCCTGCAGGAGGAGGTCAACGCCGCGATCGAGGGCGCCGCGGCCGGCGGCGCGACCGCGTTCCTCGTCAACGACTCGCACTCCACGATGTCCAACCTGCGCCCCGACGCCCTGGCCGGCCGGGCCCGTTACCTGTCCGGTCGGCACAAGCCGCTCTACATGATGCAGGGCCTGGACGACTCGTTCGACGCGGTCTTCTTCGTCTCGTACCACGGCTCCATGTCCAGCGCGCCCGCCACCTTGTCGCACACCTACAACCCGGCCGCGATCGCCGAGGTCCGGCTCAACGGCGTGGTCGCCGGCGAGAGCGGCATCAACGCGCTGGTCGCTCTCGGCCACGGCGTCCCGGTGGTCCTGATCACCGGCGACGACACCACCGCGGCCGAACTGCGCCCCTTCTGCCCGGACGCGGTCGGCGCCGTCGTGAAGTCGTCCGTGTCCCGGTTCGCCGCCGACAGCATGCATCCCGAAGAGGCCCGCGAGGTGATCCGCTCGGCGGCCCGCCGCGCCGTGCAGACCCTCCCCTCGGCGTCCCTCCCGGCGATCGCACTGCCCGCCACGCTCACCGTCCGCATGCGCAACCCCGACCTCGCGGAGATGGCCACCTGGATCACCGGCGTCGAACCGGACCCGGCCGACCCGCTCACGGTCACCCTCACCGACCAGGACCCGGTGCGGCTGTACCGGACGTTCGTGACGGTCGTGCTGCTGACCCGGGGCATCGCGGAGTGACGGCGTAGCCGATCCGCGGCCTTCGTACGATTCGCGGGCGTTCATGAATGTTCGCGGAGATTCGCGCTGTTCAAGGTATACGCGGCTTCCGTCGCGTTGTCAGTGGGATGCGTCATGCTGGCGGGAAAGGAAGCGGGCAGGCGCGGCAGCGGAGGTGGCGGCATGGGAGCGGAGCACCAGGACACGGGTGCCGGAGTGGGCGTGCTGGACCGGCGGTTCAGCGAACCGGCGGCGGAGCCGAGCACCTGGGCGGAGGTCGGCGAGGTGCTCTCCGCCGCGGGCACGTACTGGCTGACGACCGTACGCGCCGACGGACGCCCGCATCTCACGCCGCTGATCGCGGTCTGGCACCGCGAGGCGATGTACTTCTGCACGGGCGAGGGCGAGCAGAAGGCACGCAACCTCGCGGTGCACCCCGAGGTGGTCCTCGCCACCGGCGGCAGCGCGCTCAAGGACGGGCTCGACGTGGCGGTGGAGGGCAGCGCCGTGCGCGTCACCGGGCAGCGGCGCCTGGCGGAGCTGGCGGCGGCATGGGTGGCGAAGTACGGCGAGGAGTGGCGGTTCGAGCCGCTGGACGACGGCTTCCGGCACGCGGGGCCGAACGGCGGGGCGCTGGGCACGGTGCCGGTGTTCGAGGTGGCGCCGACCACGGTCTTCGCCTTCCGCAAGGGCGGGACCTACGCCCAGACCCGCTTCCGGCCCCAGCACTAGCGCGGCCGGTCGCCCCGGCGACCGCCCGCGCTTCTGCTCCGCCCCGCGCCCCGTACCCGGCCTCGCCCGAGTAGGTTGGAGGGCCGCCGACCTGCACGGTCGGCCGAAAGGGGTGCGCAGGTGCTGGAGGGGGCGGAGCCGGGCGACGCGTGGATACGCGTCCCCGTCGGCGAGGAGGCGGCCCGCTGGGCGACCCGCGGTAGCTGCCGCCGGGTGCTGCTCGTCGTGCACAACGTCACCTCGGCGACCCGGCTGCTCGACGTGCTCCCGCTCTTCCGCGACGACCTGCGGGTCCAACTCCTCGCCACCTGTACGGGTTCCTCGCCGTTCGGCGCGGGGGTGCGCGAACTCCTCGACGCGGTGGGCGTCCCGGTGCTGCCCTGGGACCAGGCGCTCCGCACCCCGGTGGACCTGGCGGTGTCGGCGAGCTTCGGCGGCGAACTGGAGCGCCTTGAGGGCAAATTGGTCATACTTTCACATGGAATCGGCTACAATAAGACCCTTGCCGGAAAGCCGGAAAGCCGGAAAGCCGGAAAGCCGGAAAGCCGGAAAGCCGGAAAGCCGGAAAGCCGGAAAGCCGGAATCGGTCTTCGGGCTGTCACGGGAGTGGCTGCTCGCCCGCGGCGAACCGATCGCGGACGCGATGGTGCTGTCCCACCCCGAGCAGGTGGACCGCCTCGCCGCCGCCTGCCCGGAAGCCGTACCGACCGCGGTGCTCGGCGGGGACCCCTGCTACGACCGGATGCTCGCCGCCGAGCACCACCGGCCGCGCTACCGGAGGGCGCTGGGCGTGCGCCCCGGCCAGCGGCTGGTCCTGCTCAACTCCACCTGGAACCCGACGTCCCTGTTCGGCGACGGCGGCCCGGATGACGTACTGCCGCTGCTGCTGCCGCGGTTGACCTCGGAGCTGCCCGCGGACGAGTACCGGGTGGCGGCCGTGCTGCACCCGAACATCTGGGCCGGGCACGGCCCCGGGCAGGTGCGGCTGTGGCTCGACCGGGCCCGCCGCGCGGGCCTGACGCTGATCGACCCGCTCGCCGGCTGGCGGCAGGCGCTGATCGCCGCGGACCTGGTGATCGGCGACTTCGGGTCGGTGAGCTACTACGCCGCCGCCCGCGGCACACCCGTGCTGCTCGGTTCCGCCTCCCTCGCCGCCCTCGGGCCCGGCACTCCGGTGGCCGCCTTCGTCCGCGCCGCGCCCCGCCTGGACCCGTACGCGGCGCTCCTTCCGCAACTGGAGCGGGCGATCACCGAGCACCGACCGCTGCGCGGTCCGGCCGAGTTGACGACCTCCTCGCCCGGCGGGTCGGCGCGGCTGCTGCGCGAGCTGTTCTACCGGCTGATCGGCATCCCCGAGCCCGCCGCCCCCGCGCGGCTCGACCCGCTGCCGCTGCCCCCGTACGAACCGGCCGAGCCCACCGCGCCGCTCCGGGTGATCGTCCACCGCGACGCCGACGGCGTCCTCGCGGTACGCCGCCACGCCGACCCTCGGCACGAACCCGACGGGCCGGGCGACGGGCATCTGGCCGTCCACGAGGACACCCTCGACCCCGGCGTGCTCGACCTCGCCGACCTGATCCTGCGCCACGCCGACCCGGACGACCCGCGGCTCGGCCCACCGCGGCGCTGGACCGCGGAGGTACTGGCGCGGTACCCGTCCTGCTCGCTCGCCGCGTACGTCACCGGCCGGCACGCGTGCGTCGTACGCCACCGCGGCGGGTTGCTGGCCGAACTCACCGCGCGGCCACGTCCCGAGGCGCCGGGCGAGACTCCGGCGGAGGACCCGGTGGAGGGCCCGGTGGAGGGTCCGGACCCGGCGCTGTACGCGTCCGCGCTGCTCGCCTTGCTCGGGCCGCACGGCGAAGGCGCCGAGCCGCTGCTCACCCGCGAGTTCACGGTGCGGACCGGGACGGCCGTGCACGCGGTGGCGTCACGGCTGCTCGGGCCGGCAGCGCAGCCGCAGGGCGGCGAGGTAGTCGAGGTGGACGGTGGCGTGCTGCGCGCCGAGGAGGGTGGCGGCACGGTCGATCAGGGGTAGCGCGGCCGGGGCGTCGCCGGCCATGAGGTCGGTCTCGGCGAGGTCGGTCAGGACCCGGGCCGCGTTGTAGGGCTCGTCGGTGGTCCGCTCGAAGTAGGCGAGCGCGGTGTCCAGGCGCTGCCTCGCCTCCTCGAAGCGGCCGAGGCCGCGCAGCGCCCGGCCCTGGTGGCGTTCGACCAGCGCCGTGGCGCGCGGCACGTCCTCACGGCCGTCGTCGTCCGGGCCGATCCGGGCGAGCAGCAGCCCGGCCTGTTCGAAGCAGCTCAGCGCCTCGGCGAAGCGCCACTCCCGCAGCCGGAGCAGGCCCAGCGTCTCGACGGCGGTGGCCCGGCCGCGCAGATGCCCGGCGGTCTCCTCCGCCCTTGCGGCGGCGGCCAGTTCGCGGCCCGCCTCCTCGTATCCGGCCGACTCGATGAGCGCGAGGGCCAGTTGGGTGTGCATGCGGCCCGCCATCCGCGGGTCGCCGTGGTAGGCGGGAGCGGCGCGGACGCCCGCGCGCAGGGCGGGCAGCACCGTGTCGTGGCAGCCCGCCTTGAGTTGGAGGGCCCACAGCGCCTCGGCACCCTCGCAGACGGCGGCGGGGTCGTCGAACTCCTCGGCGGCCAGGACGGCTTCCACGATGTTGTCGGCCTCAGCGGTCAACGCGGCGATGGCGGCGCCCTCGTCCTCGTACCGGCCCGCCAAGGCCCCGCCGTCCGCGCCGCTCACACCGTCTCCGCCGTCCGCGCCGCTCACACCGTCCGCGCCGAGCCGGTCGTAGCGGTCGTAGCGGGGGCCGATGTGCCAGCGCTGCGGCAGCGCCGCGTGGTCCGCGCGGACCGCGAACGACACGTACCACTCGACGGCGCGGCGCAGGGCGGCCGCGCACGCGGCGACGCCGTCCTCGCGGGCGGCGGCGTCGGCCGCGTGCGCGCGGACCGCGGGGCGGAAGCGGTACCGGCCGTCGGGGGCCGGCTCCAGCAGGCCGTGCTGGGCGAGTTCGGCGAGCAGGTCGCGTGCCTCCGGCTCGCCGATCCCGGCCGCGGCGGCCACCGGTCCCGGGTCCAGCGCCGGCCAGGCCCGCAGCGCGGCGAGCCGGTACACCCGGGCGGCCGGCGCCGCGAGCCGGCGGTAGAGGCCGTCGACCACGGTCCGCACCGGGTCCCCGCCGGCGGCCGGCGGCGCGGTGGCGGCCCCGGCCAGGTCGGTCGCCGCGGCCCGCAGCGCGAACGGCGAACCGGCGCAACGCTCCAGCACCGAGGGCAGCGTGGCGCGGGCCGCCGCCACGGCCTGCTTGCCGACGAGGTCGACCAGCAGCCGTTTGGCGTCCTTGTCCCCCAGCGGGTCGACGAGCACCGGCCGCGCGTCCAGGCCGGTGAGCGGGCGACGCGCGACGACCAGCGTGAACACGCCGGGCGCGGCGGTGACCAGGGGCACGACCTGGGCGGCGGTCCGCGCGTGGTCCAGCACGACCAGCAGGCGGCGGTCGGCGAGCAGCGCGCGGAACAGTTCGGCGCGGTCCTGGGCGGCGGGCGGAACGCGCTCCTGCGGGACGTGCAGCTTGAGCAGGAAGTGCCGCAGCAGCGCGGTGGCCGTGGGGGCGGTGCTGGTGGAGCCGGCCCGCAGGTCGGCGTAGAGGGTGCCGTCGGGGTAGCGGTGTGCCTGGAGACCGCCCCAGTGGAGGGCCAGCGCGCTGGTGCCGACGCCCTCCGGACCGTAGAGCACGGCGATCCGCGGACGGCCGTCGGGCTTGCGGAACGCCTCCCGGTCCAGTGCGGCGAGCGGGCCCTTGCGGTCGGTGAAGAAGCGTACGGAGGCGGGCAGCGTGTGCGGCACGTGCCGGCGGTCGGGGCGCGGGTCGGCGGGGGCGCCGCTCATCCAGGTGCCGAGGGCACGGGCCCGTTCAGGGTCGCTGCGGGCCTGGTCGACCAGGACCGCCGCCAGTGCTTCGCGGGCAGCCGCGTCGGCGGGAGCGGTGACCTCGCGGCCGGCGACGCGCGCCACGACACCGCCGACCGCCTCGCACAGCCGGCGGCCCGACTCGCCGGCCGCACCGGCGCCGACCGAACCGAGGAACGTGGTGACCGCCGACACCGACAGCGGATCAAGCACGGCACAACCCCCCGGAGCCCAGGCGTAGTCACGCGGAGTGCGCCGCTACGCCTACGTTACGTCTCGGGACCCACGGTAGTGCCTGCGGGGCTCGGGACGGCACGGTTCCGGCGTGTTCAGGAGATGCCGCCCGGCGGGGGGCCGGCGGGTGCCGCCGGTCCTCGATCAGCCCTCGATCAGTCCTCGATCAGTCCTCGACCCAGCCGTGGCTCTTGCCGAAGCGGAGCAGCTGCTGGCGAATCTGGATGATCTGCTCGCCGGTCATCCAAGGTGCCGTCTTGAGCAGGAGTTCGGTGCACTCGCGGGTGTACTCGTACTCGCTCAGCACGTCGCACATGGGGTCGTCGAGGTCGATGCCACCCGAGGAGCGGGGGGCGGAGGAGACCGCGGAACCGCGCGAGGCGGTGACACCGGCGGGCACACCGTCCGCACCGTGGGCGAGGCGGACGGAGGACGCCTTGAGCCCCCGGTCACCGTCCTCGACCTCGAACTCGACCGCGACACCGGAGCGCACGAACGACTCCGGGATCAACAGGTCATTGACGTGCAGGAACACGTCCTCACCACCGGTCTCCGGCGCAATGAACCCATAACCGCGAGCACCGTCGAACCTGACAACCCGACCGGCAACCATGCCAAACCCCCAGCAACCACTCCCGGGCCCCTTGCCCGAATGACCTGCGACGCATCGTAGCGCTCCGCCGGCGGGATCGGGTACAGGCCGTTCCCGGCGCGTCCGGCGGGTGGTCCGCGTACCTCGGCCGGCGATCCGCGTGCTCACGCCGGCGATCCGCAGTGACGGCGCCGGTCCTCGCGGCCGGTGGTACGGCGGTTGACACCGCTGACGGCCTGACGCGGCTGACGCCGCTGGCACGGCGGACACGTCGGCCCCCTTCCGCACCGGGTGTGTCGAAGCAGTCGGTACCGATCGCGAATGAACAATGCCCATCTGGTAATGCATGGCAGGCTGCGTAACCGAACCCGTCCAGGCCAGAAGGGACCAAGATGAGTCAGTCTGCGCAACCTGTGGGTGTCGTAGGGGTCGTGTCGGAGTCGCAACCCGGGGAGACGAGGGTGGCCGCCACCCCCGCGACCGTGAAGCAACTCCGCGGGCTCGGCTACGAGGTCGTCGTGGCGGCCGGGGCGGGACACGGTGCGAGCCTGTCGGACGAGGCGTACGAGGAGGCCGGCGCGACGATCGGCGACCGGGCCGGCGCGTGGGGCGCGGACGTGGTGCTGGCGGTGAACGCGCCGTCGACGGAGGAGATCGGGCTGCTCCGCGACGGTGCCGTGCTGGTCGCGCTGCTCGCCCCGGCCACCCACCCCGACCTGGTCGACGCGCTCGCCGAGCGGCCGGTCACCGCGCTGTCCATGGACGCGGTGCCGCGCATCTCCCGGGCCCAGTCGCTCGACGTGCTCAGCTCGATGGCGAACATCGCCGGGTACCGGGCGGTGGTGGAGGCGGCCCACCTCTTCGGGCGGTTCTTCACCGGCCAGGTCACCGCGGCCGGCAAGGTGCCGCCGGCGAAGGTGCTCATCGCGGGCGCGGGCGTGGCCGGTCTCGCGGCGATCGGCGCCGCCGGCAGCCTGGGCGCGGTGGTGCGCGCCACCGACCCGCGGCCGGAGGTCGCCGACCAGGTCAAGTCGCTGGGCGGCGAGTACCTCTCGGTCGAGTCGGCGGAGGCCGAGGTGAGCGCCACCGGCTATGCGAAGGAGATGTCGGACGACTACAACACCCGCGCCGCCGCGCTCTACGCCCAGCAGGCCGCGGACGTGGACATCATCATCACCACCGCGCTGATCCCCGGCCGCCCGGCGCCGCTGCTGATCACCGAGGAGATGGTGGCGAGCATGCGGCCGGGCAGCGTCGTGGTGGACATGGCGGCCGCGCAGGGCGGCAACGTGGCGGGCACCGTCGCCGGGGAGGTGGTCGTCACCCCGAACCAGGTGTCGATCGTCGGCTACACCGATCTGGCCGGGCGGCTGCCCACCCAGGCGTCGCAGCTGTACGGCACCAACCTGGTGAACCTGCTGAAGCTGCTCACCCCCGGCAAGGACGGGCGGGTCGTGCTCGACTTCGACGACGTGGTGCAGCGCTCGGTGACGGTGGTGCGCGACGGCGAGAAGACCTGGCCGCCACCGCCGGTGCAGGTCTCGGCGGCGCCCGCGCCGGCGGCCGGCGGCGCGTCACCGCCGACGCCGCCCGCGGGCAAGGCGGCGAAGCGGCCGGCCACCGCGAGCCGCCGCTACACCGTGGTCGGCGCCGCAGCGGCCGTGCTGTTCGTGCTCGCCGGCTTCGCCCCCGCCCAACTCATCGGCAACCTCACGGTGTTCGTGCTGGCCATCGTGATCGGCTACTACGTGATCGGGCATGTGCACCACGCCCTGCACACCCCGCTGATGTCGGTGACCAACGCGATCTCCGGCATCATCGTGGTCGGCGCGCTGCTCCAGATCGGGCACGCGCACACGGCCGTCACGGTGCTGTCGTTCGTGGCGATCCTGCTGGCGTCCATCAACATCTTCGGCGGATTCGCCGTGACCCGCCGCATGCTCGGCATGTTCTCCAAGGACTGAGGCCGCGATGACTGCATCGACCGCCGCGCAGGCGGCCTACATCGTCGCGGCTCTGCTGTTCATCCTCAGCCTGGCCGGACTGTCCAAGCACGAGACGTCCCGTTCCGGCGTGGTGTTCGGCATCTCCGGCATGGCGATCGCGCTGGCCGCGACCATCGGCCTGGCCTCCCGCAGCATCGCCGCCACCGGGATCGGCCTGCTGGTCGTCGCGATGGTGATCGGCGCGGGGATCGGCCTGTGGCGGGCCCGCCGGGTCGAGATGACCGGGATGCCGGAACTCATCGCGATACTGCACAGCTTCGTCGGCCTGGCCGCGGTTCTCGTCGGCTGGGACGGCTATCTCGAAGTGGAGGCCAAGGGCAGCGGCCAGACCACCATCGCGCACGACCTGCTGGGCATCCACCACGCCGAGGTGTTCATCGGCATCTTCATCGGAGCGGTCACCTTCACCGGCTCGATCATCGCGTTCCTGAAGCTGTCCGCGCGGATCAAGTCGAGCCCGCTGATGCTGCCGGGCCGCAACTACCTCAACGTGGGCGCCCTCGTGGCGTTCGTCGGGCTGACCGCCGCGTTCGTGGCGTCGCCGAACATCGGCCTGCTGATCGCGGTCACCGTCGTCGCCCTCGCGCTCGGGCTGCACCTGGTCGCGTCCATCGGCGGCGGTGACATGCCGGTGGTGGTCTCCATGCTCAACAGCTACTCCGGTTGGGCCGCGGCGGCGTCCGGCTTCCTCCTCGACAACAACCTGCTGATCGTCACCGGCGCGCTGGTCGGCTCCTCCGGTGCGTACCTGTCGTACATCATGTGCACCGCGATGAACCGGTCCTTCCTGTCGGTGATCGCCGGCGGCTTCGGTATGGAGGCGGCCCCCTCGGACGACAGGGAGTACGGCGAGCACCGCGAGATCAACGCCGAGGAGACCGCGGAACTGCTGCGCTCCGCCTCGTCGGTGGTGATCACCCCGGGGTACGGCATGGCGGTCGCGCAGGCGCAGTACCCGGTCGCCGACCTCACCCGGCGGCTGCGCGAGCGCGGGGTGGAGGTCCGCTTCGGCATCCACCCGGTGGCGGGGCGACTGCCCGGGCATATGAACGTCCTGCTCGCCGAGGCCAAGGTGCCGTACGACATCGTGCTGGAGATGGACGAGATCAACGACGATCTCGCGGCGACCACCGTGGTGCTGGTGATCGGCGCGAACGACACCGTCAACCCGGCCGCGGCGGAGGACCCGGCCAGCCCGATCGCGGGCATGCCGGTGCTGCGGGTGTGGGAGGCGGAGAACGTGGTGGTCTTCAAGCGCTCGATGAACACCGGCTACGCGGGCGTGCAGAACCCGCTGTTCTTCCGGGAGAACACCCAGATGCTGTTCGGCGACGCGAAGGAGCGGGTGGAGGACATCCTCAAGGTGCTGTGAACCCCACGGGCACCGTGCCGGCCGGTTTCTACGCCACGGACCCGCGCCCCGGCGGTACGAACCGGGGCGCGGGCCCCGTCCGCTGGGCCCCGTCCGCTGGGATGCGTCCGCCGGGCGCGGGCCGAGCCGATAGGGTCCGTGCAGCGGACGCAACCGGGGGGATGCATGCGGATCACGTGGTCCACCGTGCTGTGCGCAGCGGCCGTCTTCGTCCTGCTGCTGTCGGGCGACGAACCCGGCGACGGGGTGCCGGCCGGGCCGCACCTGAGCAAGTCCGTGGTGGAGGCCGACCTCTCGGGCGTGGTGACGGCGGTGCGGGCGCCGCAGGTCACCGGGCTCATCACCGTCGGGCTCAAGGTCTCCGTCAAGCGCACGGGCAAGCCGCTGCCAGCGGAGTGCTTCGCCGACAGCGGCTACAGCACGGTCACCAACACTCCCGGCAACTACACCGCGGTCGTGCGCGCCCTCGTGGCCGACGGCTGGCACGTCTACCGGCGCACCACCGCGCACGGCCTGGTCGACACGGGTCTGTCCAAGGGCGGCTGGGACCTGTCGGTGTCCCGTTCCCTCGATCGCGGCATCCTCGATGCGATCGTCCTCTACGCCACCGACACCACCTGCTAGCCCCGCCGGCTTGATCGCCTACGCTCGGTCACTGAACGGGAATCGCGAGGCGGAGGAGTTGCCGGGCATGGCCGACGAGGACGCGAGCAAGACCGCTGGGACGGAGGGCCGGGCCACCGTGTTCGGTTCGATCGCCGCGGAGTACGGGCGGTTGCGGCCGGCGCCGTGTGACGCGGCCGTGGACTGGCTGGTGCCCGAGGGCGCCGCGCGGGTGCTCGACCTGGCTGCCGGGGCCGGCACGTTGACCGGGCTGCTCACCGCGCGGGGGCCCGAGGTGGTCGCGGTCGAACCGGACGGCCGGATGCGGGCGGTGCTCGCGGAGCGGAACCCGGGGGTGACCGTGCTCGAGGGCACCGCGGAGGCCATTCCGCTGCCGGACGGCACCCTTGACGCGGTCGTGGTCTCCTCGGCGTGGCACTGGTTCGACACCGAGCGGGCGGTGCCGGAGATCGCCCGGGTGCTGCGGCCCGGCGGCCGGCTGAGCGTCGTGTGGAACGGACTCGACGACACCGTGCCCTGGGTGCACGAGTGGCGCACCGGGTTGCGCGCCGCCCGTACGGCCGAACGTGACCGCCCGCCACGGGAGCACTTCCGGCGCGGCGAGCGGCTGCGGGAGACCCTCGCCGGCCCCGGCTCCCCCTTCGCGGAGCCCGAGCACGCCACCTTCACCTGCGCCCGCCGTACCACCCCCGCCGACGCGGCCGCCCTCCTCGGCACCTACAGCCGTCTCCTCATCCTCCCCGCCGACCAGCGCGCCGCCCTCATCTCCCAGGCGGAGCAGGCCCTTCGCGCCCGCCCCGGCCTCCTCGACCCCGACGGCACGATCGACCTCCCCTTCCGCTCCATGTGCTGGCGGACCGACCGCGTCCCCTCGGACCGCCCGTCCGCGTGAGCCCGTCCGCCTGAGCGAGTCCGCGTGAGCCCGTCCGCGTGAGCCCGCCCGTCCGCGTCACGCCGGGACCCAACTTCCGTGGAA
Source organism: Streptomyces sp. NPDC088194 (assembly GCF_040702025.1). NCBI lineage: Bacteria > Bacillati > Actinomycetota > Actinomycetes > Kitasatosporales > Streptomycetaceae > Streptomyces > Streptomyces sp. NPDC088194. The sequence goes on from NZ_JBFBIV010000006.1 coordinate 154,846, forward strand.
GCCGAGGGGGACCGGCCCGGGCAGATGGATACGGGCCAGCGGCGCCCCGCTGAAGTCCTGCGCGGCGAGGATCACCAGATCCGCGGCGCCCCGCACGGGATCGTGGACGTAGGCGAGGGCGTAGCCGTCGTCCTCGGCGCGGGCGCCGCCGCCGGCGGCCGGCACGAACACCGCCTCGCTCGCGGGTGAGTCCTTCGGGAAGCGGTGCACCTCGGTGCTCCCCCGCAACAGGTCGTGCTTGAGCAGCGCGTTGCCGAAGACGCGGTCGGGCGCCACCCCGTCCACCGTCTCGTAGGCCCGCCACATCTCTCCGGCCGTGGCCGCGTAGCCGTACCGGTGGCGGCGGGAGACCAGCGACTCACGGACCCGGGGGAACTCCTGCGGCCGGTCGTCGATCCGCTGGGAGCGCAACCGCCCGTGCGCCAGGTCGATCGTCCAGCGGTCCAGGCGGGGCGTGCCGAGCGCCGAGGGGCCGTCGCAGCCGCGCCCGGCCGCGAAGAACGGCGTCGGGAAGCTGGTGAAGTCGACGGTGACGGTGGTCCCGTCGTCGTAGGCGTTGAGCGTGTGCGAGTAGTACGCCGACGGGTCGGTCTCGAACCAGCGGATCGGCCCGCCGGCCCGCGGCAGCACCCCGACCCGGGCCGGATGCCTGTCGTTCCAGGTGTACGGCACCAGCGCGCCGGCCTGCGCGGCGGCGGCGTCGAACGTCACCGGGGTGTCGAACACCACCACATAGCGCCCGGTCAGGGCGAAGTCGTGCATCATCGGGCTGTCCGCGACCGGGATGCGGGTGGTGCGCGCCACCCGCCCGGTGCGGTCGACGACCAGGTGCCGTACGTGGTCCCAGGTCGGGTAGTACGTGATCGCGTGCAGCTCGTCGGCCTGTTCGTCGTACTTGGTGTGCGCGGTGAACGCACCGCTGAGCGTCCCGCCGAAGTCGTACGGCCCGAGGGTGTCCAGTTCCTCGCCGAGTTCGTACGGCGTCGGGCCGCTCTCCTGGAGGGCCATCACCCGGCCCTTGTAGGGGATGACGTGGGTGTTGTTGGCGAAGTCGTCGGCGGGGGCCTGCCACGGGTAGGGCTCGCCGAGCTTCGCGGCGACGGCCGCGGACCTGACCCAGCGGTTGCGGTACCACTCGGCGCGCCCGTCACGCAGCCGCACGCCGTGCACCATGCCCTCGCCGAGCATCCAGTGGTGGGCGCGGGGGTCCTCAAGCCCCAGCACATTGGGGCCCGTTCGCAGATAGCGGCCGTCCAGCTCGCGTGGGACGCGGCCGGTGACCGGCAGGTCGAAGGCGGTCACCTCCTCGGTGGCCGGGGCGAACGCGCCGTGCAGGAAGGGGTAGGGGTCGCGGCGCGCGGTGGGCGACGCCGCCTGTGCCCGCGGGGCGCCGGGCAGACCGGGCAGACCCGGTGCGCCGAGCGCGGTGAACCCGCCGAGCGCCGCCGCGCCCGAGCCGCGCAGCACATTCCGTCGTGTGAGATCCGTCATGATCCGAACTCCCCGTCGCAGCCGTTCCGAAAGGGGTACCGCACGGCGCGGCGCCCTCTACGACTGTGCCGTCCACGGGCCTCTGACCTCACTACTGTTGCCTTGCCGACTGGGGTGGGGCCAGCATGCCCAAGCTTTCCCCCGTCCCGCACCGGCGGCACCGTCCGTGAGCACGGCGGCCATCTCGTCACGTTCCGGGGTCGGTTCGAAAGCTTGGCATCCGCTTTACCGGCGACCGGAACCGCGCTGATCGCCGGGGAGTCTTAAGTTTGGTAGTCGCAGCCGATGCAGTGATATGAGCGGAGTACAGGTACATGGGTCGGGTCAGGACCAGCATGGGGATCGCACTGGTGGCAGGTGCGGTGCTCGCGGGCACGAGCGCGTGCGGTGGGAATTCGTCCGCTTCGACGCCGCCGAAGGACGACGCGAAGGCGTCGTCGTCAGGCTCGGCGGTGACCGCGAGCCCGAAGCCGACCACGCCGAAGCCGCTGGGTCCGCCGATGCTTCTCGACACGATAACGCCGCAGACGGGCACCACCGTCGGCGTGGCGATGCCGATCTCCGTGGTCTTCACCAACCCGGTGGCGACCTCGGCGCGGGCCGGCGTCGAGAAGGCGATGAAGATATCGACGTCGGTGCCCACCACCGGTGCCTGGCACTGGTTCAGCAGCACCCGGGCGGACTTCCGCCCGCAGGACTACTGGAAGCCGGGCACCAAGGTCACCATCGACGCGGACCTGAAGAACGTGCCGAACGGCAACGGGCGTTACGGCACCCACAGCTACACGCACACCTTCACCATCGGCGACGACAACCGCGCCAGCGTGTCGGTCACCGGCCACAGCATGAAGGTGACGCACAACGACACCGTGGTGAAGACGATGCCGATCGACGCCGGCAGCCCGTCGTTCCCGTCGTGGGACGGCACGATGGCCGTCATCGACAAGCAGAAGGAGGTCCGGATGACCTCCTGCAGCGTCGGCATCAGCTGCAACAAGTCCAGCCCGGACTACTACGACCTGACCCTGCCGTGGGACGTGCACCTGACCACCTCGGGCACCTACGTGCACTACTCCACCGGCGACCCGTACCCCGGGCACAGCTACGGCTCGCACGGCTGCGTGCACCTGTCGCTCGCGAACGCGAAGTGGTTCTACAACTTCATCAAGCCGGGCGACCCGATCACCATCACCGGTTCTCCGCGCGGCAAGGCCAAGGGTGACAACGGCTACGCGGACTTCAACCTGAGCTGGTCGACCTGGCTGGCGCAGAGCGGCGAGGGCCAGATCACGACCAACCCGGCCGCCTGACACCGCCGGGTTCCTGGGAGGGGCGGGCTCACCGGATCGTCAGGTGAGCCCGCCCCCGTCTGTGCCCCCGTGTCTGTGCCCCCGTCTCCGCCGCCTTCAGCGCCCCCCGCCCCTGCCCCGGTCCGCGGGCCGTCCGCGCCGGCCGGACGTCAGTCGGGCAGCGCGGGCAGCCGGCAGCGGACCAGGTGATGGACCTGCTCCGCGGTCCGCAGCACCAGCGCCTCGGCCGCGGCATCCCGGCAGGAGGTGTGGTCGAGCCGGCGGACCGCGGCCCGGACCTCGTCGAGCGCGGACGGGGCCACCGACAGGGTGTCGCAGCCGAGCCCGACCAGCAGCGGCAGCACCAGCGGGTGCGCGGCGGCGTCGCCGCAGACGGACACCGGCCGCCGGTGCGCCCGTGCGGCCGCGACCACCGCGGCGATCGCGCGCAGGACCGCGGGGTGTGCGGTGGACGCCGGTCCCGCGGCCGGGTCCCGGCGGTCCAGTTCCAGCAGTTGGCAGGTCAGGTCGTTGGTGCCCAGCGACAGGAACGCGGCCTCGCGGGCGAGTTCGTCGATCCGCCGGACTGCTTCCGGCAGCTCCACCATGATCCCCAACGGGGGTGCCGGCAGGTCGAGTTCCGCCGCCGCCCGGTCCAGCAGGGCGCGGCAGGCCCGCAGTTCGCCGACGTCCGCCACCATCGGGATCATGATCCGCAGTTCGGCGCGCGCACCGGCCGCCGCCGCCAGCAGTGCGGTGAACTGCTCGCCGAACGCGTGCGGTCGGGCCAGCATCAGCGGCAGCCCGCGCCCGATCCCGCGGCCGGCGGGCCGGTCCGCGGACAGGAACGGCGGCAGCTTGTCGTCGGCGAAGTCCAGCGTCCTGACGGTGGCGATCCGCCCGGCCAGCGGGGCGAGCACCGGCCCGAGCGCGATGGTGTGCCGGGCCCGGGAAGGCCAGCGCACCGCGTCGAGGAAGGGCAGTTCGGTACGGAGCAGGCCGACGCCGTCCGCGCCCGCCAGCAGGCCGGCCCGCACATCGGCGGGCGTGGCCACGTTGGCCCGCAGGGTCACCGGGTGGCCGTCGACGGTCCGGGCCGGCAGGTGCCGCTCGGCGGCGAGCCGGGCCCGCCGCTCCCGTACGGCCGCGATCGCGGCGAGCGCGCTCTCGCGTTCCCCGGCCGCGGGGTGGACGACGGCCGCGGCCCCGTCGACCAGGGTCTCCACTCCGTCGGGCAGGTCGAGCACCAGCGGGTCGACGCCGAGCAGCAGCGGGATGCCCAACGAGCGGGCCACGATGGCGGCATGCGAGTTCGGCCCGCCCGTCACCGACAGCGCGGCCGTCACCGTACGGCCCGGCTCCAGCAGGTCGGCGGCGCCGATCTCGCGGGCGGCCAGCACCACCGGCCGGTCGGGCGGGGGCTCCTGGACGCCGTGCAGCACCGCCAGCACCCGGCGGCCCACCTGCCGGACGTCCGCGGCCCGTTCGGCGAGCACCGGGTCGCCGAGCGCGGCGATGGCCCGGGCCTGCGCGTCCACGGCCTCGTGCACCGCGTCCGCCGGGTCCGCTCCCCCGGCGACCAATCGGAGGGCGTGCTGCCGCAGATCGGGATCGCGCGCGATGAGCCCGCCGATCTCGATGATGTCGGCCTGCTCCTCGTCCCCCCGCGCCCGCAGCCCGGCGGCCACGGCGTGCAGGCGGTCGGCGGCCGTGTCGAACGCGTCCGCGACCAGCCCGCCGGCCTCGGGTGCGCCGGCCGTCTCGCCGGCGTCGGCGGGCGCGGGCAGCGCGGTGAGCCGGCGCGGACCGGACGGGCCGGCGGGGGCCGAGGCGGAGGCGGGGGTGCCGGAACTCGCTTCGGCGCGGCCGGAGATGACGGGTTCGCCGCTCCCCTCGGTGGCGGGATCGCCGGGCCCGCACCCGCACTCCGCGCCCTCGGCGGCGGTATTCGCGGCCGTTCCACCGGGGCCGTACGCCGTGCCCGTGCCCGTGCCTGCGTCGGCGGGTTGACGGGGAACGCGGGTGAGGGTCGGGGTGGGCGTGGGGAAGGGGCGGTCGGTGCGGTGGAGTTCGCCGAGTGCGGTGCCGGGCGAGGCGGGCTGTCCCGGATAGCGGAGGCGGGTGCTCATGCCGCCGCCTTGGCCGCGGCGGCGGTGTCGGCGAGGGCGCGGAAGATCAGCGCGGTGGAGGTGGCGCCCGGGTCCTGGTGGCCGACGCTGCGCGGACCGAGGTAGGAGGCCCGCCCCTTCCTGGCCTGCATGGGGGTGGTGGCCCGCATGCCCTCCTCGGCGGCGTCGGCCGCGGCGGCGGCCGCCTCCGCCAGGTCACCGCCGGCCGCGGCGGACGCGCGGAACGCCGCGAGGGCGGGTGCGTACGCGTCGATCATCGTCTTGTCGCCCTCGGTGGCGGCGCCGAGCCGCCGTACCCCGGCCAGTCCCGCGGCGAGCGCGGCGGCCAGCCGCTCGGGACCGGCCGTACCCGCCTCGGGCCCGGACCCGTCCGGCTCGTCGGGCGCGTCCGGCGCTTCTGGCGCTTCTGGCGCGTCCAGCGCCTTGCCGACGGAGCGGAAGGCGCTTCCGTACAACGGCCCGGACGCGCCGCCGACCACGGAGATCAGCAGCGAGCCGGTCTTGACGAGTATCAGCCCGGGGGTCGCCGCGTCGTACTCCGGCAGGGCCGCGGCGACCGCCGCGAAGCCCCGGTGCATGTTGGCGCCGTGGTCGGCGTCGCCGATGGCGGAATCCAGTTGGGTCAGCCGGTCCTTGTGCGTGTCCATGGCCGCGGCGATGGCCTGCACCCAAGTGCGGGCGAGGGCGGTGTCCACGGGATCTCCGTTCGTCAGTGCGGTGGTGTGCGTGCGGTGCGGGCGGTCGGGTGGCGTGCGGTACGCGCAGGCACGGCACCCGCGGGCGGCAAGTGATGTGCGGGCAGTGCGCGCAGTCGGATAGGGCGATCGGATGGCGCGCGGTACGCCTTGGCACGGCACCCGCGGGCGATGGCCGGGTCAGACGCCCCAGCGCAGCGCCGCCGTGTGCACCGGCGCGCGCCACAGGTCGAGCAGTTCGGGCGTGACCCGGCAGACGGTGACCGACGCGCCGGCCATGTCGAGGCTGGTGACATAGTTCCCGACCAGGTTCCCGGCGATCCGCACGCCGCGTGCGGCCAGCAGCGCGGCGACCTCGCCGTAGACGACGTACAGCTCGATCAGCGGGGTGCCGCCGAGGCCGTTGACCATGACGAGCACCTCGTCGCCGGTCGCGAGTGGCTGGTCGGTGAGGACGGCGGCCAGCATGTCGGCGACGATCTCCCGTGCCGGGCGCAGCTTCTCGCGGCGGCGGCCGGGCTCGCCGTGGATGCCGACGCCGACCTCGATCTCGTCGTCGGGCAGCTCGAACCCGGGCTTGCCGGCGGCCGGCGCGGTGCAGGCGGTGAGGGCGACGGCGAAGGAGCGGGTGGCGGCGTTGACCCGGCGGGCGGTGTCGGCGACGTCGGCGAGCGGGGCGCCGCGTTCGGCGAGCGCGCCGGCGATCTTCTCCACGAAGACCGTGCCGCCGGTGCCGCGGCGGCCGGCGGTCCAGGTGGAGTCCTGGACGGCGACGTCGTCGTCGACCAGCACCGAGGCGACGGACAGGCCGTCCTCCGCGGCGAGTTCGGCGGCCATCTCGAAGTTCAGCACGTCGCCGGTGTAGTTCTTCACCACGAACAGGGTGCCCGCGCCGGCGTCGACGGCCTTCGCGGCGGCGACCATCTGGCCGGGCACGGGCGAGGTGAACACCTCACCCGGACAGGCCGCGTCGAGCATGCCGGCGCCCACGAACCCGCCGTGCAGCGGCTCGTGGCCGGAGCCGCCGCCGGAGACCAGCGCGACCTTGCCGGGTCTGGGGCCGGCGGCCCGGGTGATGAAACGCTGGACGGTGTCGACGGTCAGGAGGTCGGGGTGGGCGGCCGCGATACCGGCGAGAGCGTCGTCGAGCACGGTCTCGGGCGCGTTGATCAGCTTCTTCACGACAGGGCTCCTTCGGGGGCGGCGGCCGGCGCCGGCCGGCCGGCGGTGCCCGCGGTACGGGCGGCGGGGGTACGGCGGGTGGCGAACGCGGTGTGCACCAGGCCGGCGAGCAGCGCGCCGACCACCTCGGCGCCGACGTAGACCGGCAGTTGGCCCCAGTGCACGGTGCCGCCGTAGAGCGCGCCGATGACCATCGGGCCGAACGCGCGGGCGGGGTTGACGGCCGCGCCGGTGGCCGGGCCGATCGGGATGATCACCGCGAACACCGCGAGGCCGATGGCGAGGCCGGCGAAGCCGCCGGGCGCGCGGCGGTCGATCGCGCCGAAGATCACGAAGACCAGGATGAACGTGCCGATCGCCTCGGCGGCGAAGGCGTGTCCCGCGCCGGTCGGTGCGGCGTAGGAGGCGATGCCGAGTCCGGCGCCGACGGCTCTGCGGCCGAGTACGGCGACGATGGCGAGCGCGCCGAGCAGCGCGCCGGCCGCCTGCGCGGCGAGGTAGCCGGGGACGTCGCGCCAGGGCATCCGGCGGGTGGCGGCCAGCGCGAGGGTGACCGCGGGGTTGATGTGGCAGCCGGATATGTGGCCGATCGCGTACACCATAGCGATCACGACCATCGCGAACGCGAAGGCGATCATGCCGAGTTCGGCCATCGTGAAGGGCGCGGCGCCGCCGAGCAGGGTCGTGGCGGGCACGGAGCCGACGCCGACGAACACCAGCATCGCGGTGCCCAGCAGCTCGGCGAGAAGTTTCTGCGGGTAGGTCGGGAGTGCGGTGTCTTCCATCCTGAGCGCCCGGCCGCCGGTGGCGGTCGCGGGCTCTCACCTCCTGCGCGTGCGGGGCGGGTGGTATGGGCGTGGCGGGGAGAGGCGTGCCGGGGAGACCGGACGGGTGGCCGCCAGGCAGGTCAGGGCAGGGTCCATGCCTGGCGGCCGGTCGGGCAACGGGAGAGGGGAGCCAATCCTCCCTATTACCGAATGACGTTCATTAATGATGAACGTAGTGGGAAGTTAAGCGGGCGTTTCGCCGGTGTCAAGGGGTTCGGCGCCGCGCGGGGGCCCAACTCCCTGCGGCCCAGCGTGTGTTGCCGGAGCCCGCGGGGCGGACGGAAGCACGTCCCGGCGCATGGCGGCATACGGGGGCATGCGGGGGCGCGAGTCGGCGCCCGGGCGCACGGTCGGGCATGCGGAAGGGCCGGCGCTTCACGCGCTCGGCCCCGGTACGGCGCCGCGCCCGCCGCTCAAGGCGCGCGGGCGCGGGGAGGGTTCAGCCGGCCGCGCCTCGCGCCGTACCCCGTGCCGCCCCGCGCGGCGCGCCGAGGTCCCGGGACAGGTTGCGGGCGGTCTCCCGTACCGCGACGGCGAGTTCCTGCCGGGCGGGCTCCGCGAGCAGCCGCTCGACCGGCCCGACCACGCCGATCGCCCCCACCACGGCGCCGGAACGGTCGAAGACGGGCGCCGCGACCCCCGCGTCGCCGATCGCCGACTCCTGGTCCTCCAGCGCGTAGCCCTGCGCCCTGACCTGCGCCAACTGGGCGGCGAGCGGCTCGCGTCCGGTGATGCTCGCGCCGGTGAGCACGGTCAGCTCGCCGGCCAGCAGCCGCTCGCGCTCCTCGTCAGGGGCGAAGGCCGCCACCGCCTTGCCGAGCGCGCAGGTGTTCCAGGGGATGGACGCGCCGACTTCCAGGATCTGGACGGCCCCCTCGGGACGGAAGGCGTGGTGCACCACCAGCATGTGGTCGCCGGTGGGCACCGCGACCCACACCGCCTCACCGGCCCGGCGTGCCAGCAGGTCCGCCCAGGTGAGCGAGCGGGACCGCAACTCCTGGGTGTCCAGGTAGGAGTTGCCCAGGTGCACCAGATAGGGCCCGAGCTGGTACTTCGAGCTGTCCCGGTCCTGCACCACCATGCCCTCGGCCTCCAGGGTGCGCAGCAGCGCGTGCACGGTCGGCTTGGCCACGCCGAGCCGCTCGGCCAGCTCGGTGACCCCCAGCCGGGGGCCGGTGACGGCCAGCTCCCGGAGGATCTGGACGGCACGCTGCACCGCTTGCACCATGGGAAAACCTCTTCGTTCGGTATTGCTGAATGCTGTTCCGAGATCTAGCATCGCTGTTCATGACTGAACTTGTCGGCATCGTACTCGTGTCCCACAGCCCCGAAGTGGCCGCAGGGCTGCGCCGGCTGCTCGGCCAGATCGGCTCCGACGCCGTTCCGGTGGCCGTCGCGGGCGGCACGGACGACGGCCGGATCGGCACCAGCTACGCGCGTGTCGCCGCCGCGGTCAAGGAGGCCGACCGCGGCGCAGGCGTGCTCATCCTGCCGGACCTGGGCAGTTCCGTGCTCACCGCCCGGGCCGTCCTGGAAGACCAGCCCCGCGACGGCGCAGTGATCGCCGACGCCCCCTTCGTCGAGGGCGCCGTGGCCGCCGCGGTCACCGCCGCGGCCGGCGCGGACCTCGCCGCCGTACTCACCGCCGCCACGGAGGCCCGCCATGTCAGCAAACTCTGAACCGTCCGTCCGCACCGCGCCCGCCGGCGAGCCCACCGCGGAGATCTCCGTGGTGCTGCCGGCCGACCTGCACGCCCGCCCGGCCGGCCGGATCGCCCAGGCCGCCGCGCGGTTCACCAGCGACCTGTTGCTCCAGTTCGGGGAACGCAGCGCCAACGCGGCCGGCGTGCTGGCCGTCATGGGCCTGGGCGCGACCGCCGGGCGTACGGTGACCGTGCGGGCGCAGGGGCCGGACGCGCAGGCGGCGGCCGCCGCGCTCGCGGAGATCCTGGCGACGGCGACATAGCGGCCGGCCGGAGCGCCGGCGTCCCCGCGGGCGTCGGCGCCCCCACGGGCGCCGGCGCCGGTACGGCCGCAGGTCCGCCGGGGTCTTCGCGGCCGCCCGCGCCCGCCGTCCGTACGTGCCCGCACCACCGCAGGAGCCGCCCCCGTGGCCACACCGCCGCACTCCCCCGCCGACCCGCCCGCGTCCACACCCGCGCCCGAGCCCACGGCCCGGATCGGGTTCGGCCTGGCCGCGGTCGGCCGCCCCGGCTACATCAACCTCGGCCGCGACCGGGACCTGCCGCCCGACCGCACCGTGGACGCGATGCGCCGCCGCACCCACGAACTGCTCGACCTCGCCTACGCGGACGGCGTGCGCGACTTCGACGCGGCCCGGTCGTACGGCCGTTCCGAGGAGTTCCTGGCGCAGTGGCTCGACCAGCGGGAGCCGCCCGGGGTGGTGGTGTCCAGCAAGTGGGGCTACACCTACACCGCGGGCTGGCGGGTGGACGCGGAGGCGCACGAGATCAAGGACCACAGCCTGGCCACGTACGAGCGGCAGCTCGCCGAGACCCGCGCGCTGCTCGGCGACCGGCTCGACGTGTACCAGGTGCACTCCGTCACCCCGGACAGCCCCGCGCTCACCGACCCCGCGCTGCACCGCGCGCTGGCCGAACTGGCCGCGCACGGCGTCCTCGTGGGCCTGAGCACCAGCGGCCCCGCGCAGGCCGACGCGATCCGCGCGGCGCTGGCGGTCACCGTCGACGGCGCGCCCCTCTTCCGCAGCGTGCAGTCCACCTGGAACCCGCTCGAACCCTCCGCGGGACCGGCCCTCGCCGAGGCACACGCCGCCGGCTGCCGGGTGATGGTCAAGGAGGCCCTCGCCAACGGGCGGCTCGCCGCGCCCGATTCCCGCCTCGCCCCCGTACTCGGCCCGCTCGCCGCGGCCCTGGGCACCACGCCGGACGCGGTCGCCCTCGCCGCCGCCCTCCACCAGCCGTGGGCCGACGTGGTCCTGTCCGGCGCCGCGACCGCCGCCCAGCTCACCTCCAACCTCCGTGCCCGGCAGGTCGTGTTCACCCCGACCCAGCTGGCCACGCTCGCGGAACTGGCCGAACCGCCGTCCGCCTACTGGCGGCACCGCGCCGGACTGCCCTGGAACTAGCGCCTCGTCGCAAGGCGGCGCGTCCCCGGCGGAGGAGATCGGACTCCCCCGCCGGGGACGCGTGACCGCCGTGCGGCGCTTGCTCCTTGGTGACGCCTGCTCCTTGGGAGGACGTGCTACTTGACGGACATCGCGAAGACGTGGATCGCGGCCTGGTTCGGCAGGGTCACCGACCGCACCGTCTTGCCCGCGTCGAGGCTCACGGTGTTGGAGAACACCTGGTAGCTGGTGCCGAAGTTGGCCGGCCCGGACGGGGTGTCCCGGTGGTCGGTGGTCAGAGCGACCTGGGAGCCGTAGTCGTTCGTGGTCGAGCAGCACCAGTTGGGGAAGCCGAGGGTGCCCGTGCTGGTGGTGCCGTCGGTGTAGGTGACCGTGACGGTTCCGGAGGTGAAGCCCGCTTCGGCGCCGAGGAAGGCCAGTTGGCTGCCGGAACCGGCGAGGGTGATCTCCTGTCCGGCGGCCGTGGCGTTGTCCGGGGTGCCGGGCGCGGACGCGGGCCAGGTGAAGGTCTGCCCGTTGGCCTGGATCGTGGCACCGGGGGTGGCGCCCACCTTCGCGAGGGCGTCGGCGGAGTAGCTGTCACCGGACCCGTCGAAGTCGCCCTTGGAGGTGTCGCTCTCCGGCGTCGTGCCGATGTTGTTGAACGCGGCGGCCAGCGACGGGTAGGGCACCACCGAGGTGATGGTCAGCGGCCCGCTCACCGTGCCGCTGCCGGCGAGGCCCGCACGGTAGCTCGCGGTCGCGGTGACCGTGGAGACCGTGGTGCCCGGCTGGGCGGTGGGCGCGGTGACCTGGACGGTCGCCGAGGCGGTCCGGCCCGGGTTCACCACCAGCCCGAGCAGCGCCTTCGACGGCGAGACCTTCCAGCCGGACGGGGCGCTCAGCGCGACCGTGGCGCCCAGCAGCGGGGTGGCGCCGTGGTTGGTGAGGCTGACCTGGTACCGGTCCGGGTGCGCGGTGGTGCTGACGTCCTTCCAACTCACCGCGGTGGCGGGCTGCTGGAGCGGGCTGCCGCCCGGGGCGACCCGGTACAGCACGGTGCCGTGCGGGGGCACGTCCGCGGAGATGGTGCCGGTGGTGACCGTGGTCTTCTTCGTCACCAGGTCCTTGAGCGTGAACGAGGAGCCGTGCGCGAAGCCGGCCTTGGCCGCGGTGGTGGTGATCGTCTGCGCGGTGTCGGAGCTGTTGAACAGTGCCACCGCCCGCTGCCCGCCCGCGAGTTGCTTGGAGAGCACGTCATAGCCGCCGCCCTGCTGGACGATCCGGCCCTGCAGCCCGGTGCGGTCCTGGTCGACCGCGATGACGTCCTTGTTGCCGAGCACCGCCAGCGCGTCGGCGGACAGGTGGGTCAGGTCGGTGCTGGAGATCAGCGGCGCGGCCATCATCGACCACAGCGACATCTGGCTCTGGATCTCGTCCCGGCTCAGCCCGGAGTCGCCGGCCAGCAGGAAGTCGGGGTCGTTCCAGCGCCCGGGGCTCTGCAGGTCGGCCAGGCCCACGTTGTACTCGTAGTTGTAGAGCAGCGAGGACCACTTGGCCGCTCCGCTCTCCTGGCCGAGCGCGATGTCCGCGCCCTCCCGCCACAGGTTGCCGACCTGCGCCGACCAGCCGATGACCTTGTCCCAGTCGGCCCCGCCCTGGAAGTACGCGGGCGCGGAGACCGAGAAGACCATCGGCCGACCGGTGTTGAGCATCGCCTGGCTCCACGCGGAGTACGTGTCGTGGTAGCTCTGCTCGTCCGTCTCGCCGGGCTTCGTCGGCACGTTGCAGCCGTCGAGCTTGACGTAGTCGACCTTCCACTTCGCGAACAGGTCGGCGTCCTGCTGCCAGTGGTCGAGCGAGCCGGGGTAGCCGCCGCAGGTGGCCGTGCCGGCGTCCTCGTAGATGCCGAACTTCAGTCCCAGCTTGTGCAGTTGGTCGCCCACGTAGGCCATGCCGTCGGGGAACTTCACCGGGTCGGGTACCAACGCACCGGAGCTGTCACGGGACTTGGCCATCCAGCAGTCGTCGGTGGTGACCGTGTCGTACCCCTTGGCGGCAAGTCCGCTGCTGACCAGGGCCTTGGCGTTGTCGAGGATGGTCTGCTCGTCCATGTTGCACTGGTAGTACGACCAGTCGTTCCAGCCCATGGGCGGGGTGGGGGCGTAGTTCGGGTACGGCGCCGACGACGCGTCCGCGGGGGTGCCCGCGGACGCGCCGGGGGCGGTGAACAGGAGTCCGGTGAACGCCAGCGCGAGACAGCCGCTGCCGGCCAGGGCGGCGCGCGTGCGCCGGGCGAGAGGTGATGTCACAGGGGCAACCTCACTGATCGGTCGGGCCGCCGCGGGGCGGCCGCTCCAGAACCATGCGAGGACTATCTAGGCAGGCTTGCGCGAAATTGACAAGAGCATGCCCCTTATGAACATCTCGAATCAGCTTCACGCAGGGGGACTTGTGCGGGCGGGGCGAACCGGGCGGGCTCCTGGAGGGACCCCGCGGGTGCGGGCGCCACGAGGACGGCCCGGCGCGGACTCCCGTGCACGGGCCGGCCGTTCAGACGCAGGACACCTCGACGCCTTGGGCCACGAACTGCTCCACCAGTTCCTCCGGCGCGCCCTTGTCCGTGATCAGTACGGAGATCGCCGACACGTCGCAGACCTGGGCGAACGCCCGCTTGCCCAGCTTGGTGGAGTCGGCGACCACGACCACCTTCTGCGCCCGCTCGGCCATCGCGCGGTTCGCGCTGGCCTCGCCCTCGTCGTGGGTGGCCGCGCCGAACCGCGGATCGACCGTGTTCACCCCGAGGATCGCGTAGTCCAGCGAGATCGCCTGGAGCACCATCGTGGCCAGCGGCCCGGTCAGCTCGTAGGAACTCGGCCGCGCCACCCCGCCGGTGACGACCGTCTTCACATACGGCCGCACCGCCAGCTCGTTGGCGATGTTGATCGCGTTGGTCACGATGGTCAGCGCGGTGGCGTTGCCGCGCTCGGCCAGGTCCGCCCGCATCGCCAGTTCCCTGGCCACGTCGGAGGTGGTCGTGCCGCCGTTGACGCCGACCACCGCGCCCGGCGGGATCAGCGCGGCCGCGGCCTTGGCGATGCGCTGCTTCTCGTCGGCCTGGCGCCCGGCCTTGTAGCGCAGCGGCAGGTCGTACGCGACACCGCTGAGCACGGCGCCGCCCCTGGTCCTGGTCAGCAGCTGCTGCCTGGCCAGTTCCTCCATGTCCCGGCGCACCGTGGCGGCGGAGACGTCCAGCAGTTCGGCCGCCTCGGCCACGCTGATCCGGCCCCGGTCGCCCAGGACCTCCAGCAGCCGCGTCCAGCGCTCGTGCGTCCCCATCGACTCCGCCCTCCGTTTCGGCCGATCGGAGAGCGAGCGTATCGCGCCGCGATCGGCCCCGACCTGCGCAAGGCGCTCTGCGCGGTTCTGGCGTTTACGGCGTGAACCGATCACATCCACGCAGCGCGGGGCCTGCGGAAACCCGCCCTCACGGTACCGGCCGCATTTCCGGCGCCCGCCCGGCGGGTGGGTCTCGCGGGGTTCCCCGCGCCGCCAGGAGGATGCGGCTCCTTCCGCCGAGGGGCGCCAAGTCGGGGGCGGGGAACGGCGGGTACGCGGGCTGGGGGCAGGCTCGCGGCCCCGCGGGGAAGGCTCCCGCGGGGCCGCGAGGTCAAGGGGCGGGGAGGGCGCGGCATGCCCTCCCCGCGGGCGCCCGCCGACGGCTGAACCGTCAGCGGTGGCACGGCCGTCGGCGGCGGACCCGCCAACCGCGCCGAGACCGTCAACCGGAACCGTCGGCCGGAACCGTCGGCCGAGGCGCGACCGTCAGCCGCGGCCCCGGATGTCGCGGCCCCGCTGGTTGACGCCGGGAACGCCGTAGGGGTAATCCGCGGCGCCCGGGTCACTCGCGGTGTCCAGCCGCTCGACCTGCTCGGCGGTGAGGCGCAGGTCCACCGAGCCGAGGTTGTCCTCCAGCTGCTCCAGGGTGCGGGCGCCGAGGATCACGGAGGTGACGGCGGGGCGGCCGAGCAGCCAGGCGAGGGCGACCTGGGCCATCGTGGCGCTCTGCTCGTCGGCGACGGCGCGGACCGCGTCCACGACGTCCCAGGTCCGGGCGATCGCGCTGCGCCGATGGTACGACTCGACACCGCGATCGGGGTTCTCGCCGAGCCGGGTGGCGCCGGTGGGCAGCTCGTCACGGCGGTACTTGCCGGTCAGCCAGCCGCCGCCGAGCGGGCTCCACGGCAGCAGGCCGAGGCCCTCGGACTCGCAGGCGGGGGTGATCTCCCACTCGATCTCCCGGGCCAGCAGGCTGTACTGCGGCTGGAGGGTGACCGGGCGGGTCAGCCCGCGGAAGTCCGCGACGTCCACGGCCTTCTGCAGCTGCCAGCCGGTGAAGTTGGACAGGCCCACGTAGTGGATACGGCCCTGCCGCACCGCGTCGTCGAGGAAGCGCAGGGTCTCCTCCACGGGGGTGTACGGGTCCCAGGCGTGCACCTGGTAGAGGTCGATGCAGTCGACGCCGAGCCGGCGCAGCGACGCGTTGAGCGCGCGGTCGAGGTGGCGCCGGGACAGCCCGGCGTCGTTGGGGCCGTCGCCCATCGGGAAGCGGCCCTTGCTGGCGATCTCCACCCGGCCGGTGATGTCGGCGGGGCGGGCGGCCAGCCAGCGGCCGATGATCTCCTCCGAGACGCCGGAGCTGTAGACGTCCGCGGTGTCGATGAGGGTCCCGCCGGCCGCCACGAACCGGTCGAGCTGCGCGAACGCGCCCTTCTCGTCGGTCTCGGCGCCGAACGTCATGGTGCCGAGCGCCAGCGTCGACACGCTTGCGCCGCTGCTGCCGAGGGTGCGGTACTCCATGCGGGTTCTCCGGTTCTGCCGGCGGTCCGCCGGCGACGGGTGATGCGGGTGATGCGGGTGGTGCGGCCCGCGACTGGTGCGGGGCCACGTGCACCATGCTGTCCCCGACCCGGAAGACTCGTCCAATAGAAGAAAGAGAACGGATTCATCGACTAGATTTCTCAATCGTGGAACTGCGTCAGCTGGAGTACTTCGTCGCCGTCGCCGAGGAACGGCACTTCACCAAGGCCGCGCAACGGCTGCTGGTCTCGCAGTCGGGACTGTCGGCGTCGGTGCGCGCGCTGGAGCGGGAACTCGGCTCCCCGCTGTTCATCCGGACCACCCGCAGCGTCGAACTCACCGGCGCGGGAAGGGCGTTGCTCGGCGAGGCGACCCGCACGCTGGCCGGCGCCCGCGCCGCGAAGGAGGCGGTGGCGGCGGTGCAGGGCCTGCTGCGCGGCAGCCTCGCGGTGGGCACCGAGCAGTGCGTGACGGTCGACGTCGGCGCGCTGCTGGCCCGGTTCCGGGCCCGGCACGGAAGCGTCGAGGTGCGGATGCGGCAGGCGGGTTCCGCCGTACTCGCCCAGGACGTGGCGGACGGCCGGCTGGACCTGGCGTTCGTCTCGCTGCCGGGGCCGCCGCCCGAGGGCGTACGGCTGCTGCCGCTGACCCGCGAGCCGATGGTGCTGCTGTGCGATCCGCACCACCCGCTGGCGGGCGAGCCGCGGGTGGAGTGGGCGCGGCTGGCGGGCGAGACCTTCGTGGACTGGCACCAGGACTGGGGCGCGCGGCAGTTGACCGACCAGGCGTTCGCGGCGAGCGGCGCGGTGCGCCGGGTGGCGCTGGAGGTGTACGACGTCCACACGCTGATCGACCTGGTCCGGCACGGGCTGGGCGTCGCGGTGGTGCCCCGGCCGATCTCCCGCAAGGAGCAGGCCGCCACGCTGGCGGTGGTGCCGCTGGCCGGCCCGGGCGGATCGGACTGGGAGGTGTCGGTCGCGCTGCCGAAGGGCGACCGCCCGAGCCCGGCCGCCCGCGAACTGCTGTCGTACCTGGACCTGGCGCAGGTGAAAGGCCCGCGCCGCGCACCGGACACCGAGGAAGGGACCCGCCGGTGAACCCCGAACCGACGCCGAACACGACGCCCCCGCCCCCGCCCGGGTCCGGCGCCCCGCCCGCACCCCAGGCCGACGCCGCACCCGAATCCGGCTCCGCACCCGATGCCGCGTACGGGCCCGCGCTCGGGCTGGACCTCGAAACGGCCCGCAAGACGCTCGACAGCCAGCCGTTCAGCCGGCTGGTCGGCGCCGAGCTGACCGCGTTCGGCGCCGGCGGCGCGGTCCTGGAGGTCGCCGTCCGCGAGGAGCTGCGGCAGCAGAACGGCTTCCTGCACGGCGGCGTGCTGGCGTACGCCGCCGACAACGCGATCACCTTCGCCGCCGGTTCGGTGCTGGGCGCGTCGGTGCTGACCGGCGGGTTCACCATCCAGTACGTCCGGCCGGGCACCGGGGTGCGGCTGGTGGCCCGGGCGCAGACCGTGCAGGCCGGGCGGCGTCAGGCGGTGTGCCGGTGCGACCTGTACGCGGTCGCGGCCGACGGCGCCGAGACGCTGTGCGCGGTGGCGCAGGGCACGGTGCTGCGGGTGAGCGCGCAGGCCGGGCCGCGGGCCGACTGAGCGGGACCGCCGGGACGGCGACGGCGGCGGGGGCGGCGACGGCTCGCCGCCCCGGCGGTTTCAGTGTCCGGAGTGCGCGGGCTCGCCCTCGCGGCGCCCGGCGTGGTGGGCGATCAGCCGGCCGAGCAGCGAGGTCAGCTCGGCGCGCTCCTTCGCGGTGAGCGGCGTGAGCAGGTCCTCCTGGGCGGTGTCGAGGATCGCGTCGAGGCGGCGCAGATGGGCGCGGCCGGCGGAGGTCAGCGTGATGACGTTGCGCCGCCGGTCGTCGGGGTCGGGTGCGCGCTTGACCGCGCCCTGGGCCTCCAGTTCGTTGATCACGGCCACCAGGTCGCTGCGGTAGATGCCGGTGCGCCGGCTCAACGTGGCCTGACTGGCGGGGCCGTACTCCTCCAGGGCGGCGAGGGCCGCGTAGTGCCACTTGCGGGCGTCGACCGCGGCCAACCGGCCGCTGATCATGCGCTCGCCCTGGGCCGCGGCGAGGTTGAGCAGGCGGCTGGGCAGGGCCGCGAGCCGCTGCGGGGTGCCCGCCTGATCGTCCGGGAGCGGCATGTCGTGCGCGGTGTCCATGGCCGCATCGTACTCCGTTGTGTTTGTCGCACTAACGATGTACCTTCGTTAGTGCCACGAACGTTAGTCACACCAACGGAAGGCGTTCTCATGCCCACCCTCGACGTACTCGACTCGTTCCTGCACTACGAGCAGGCCGGCCCCGGCGCGGCGGATGCCGTCGGCGCGCCGCTGGTCTTCCTGCACGGCAACCCCACCTCCTCGCACCTGTGGCGGCACGTCCTGCCGAAGGCCGCGGCGGCCGGGCGGCGCTGCCTGGCTCCCGACCTGATCGGCATGGGCCGCTCCGGCAAGCCCGACATCCCCTACGCGTTCGACGACCACGCCCGCTATCTGGACGCCTGGTTCGACGCGCTCGGCCTGGAGCGAGCGGTGCTGGTCGGGCAGGACTGGGGCGGCGCGCTCGCCTTCGACCGCGCCGCCCGCAACCCCGCCTCGGTCGCCGGGCTGGCCGTCATGGAGACGATCATCCGGCCGATGACCTGGGAGGACTACCCGGCCGCCGCCCGCTCCCGGTTCAAGGCGTTCCGCACCCCCGGCACCGGCGAGGAACTGGTCCTGGACAAGAACGTCTTCATCGAGGGCAGCTTCGAGCAGACCGTGCTCGGCGAGCTGCCGGCCGCCGACCACGACGTCTACCGGGCCCCGTACCCGACCCGCGAGTCCCGCCGGCCGCTGCTGCGCTGGGCCCGCTCGATGCCGCTGGAGGGCGAACCCGCCGACGTGGTCGCCCGGGTCTCCGCGTACGACGAGTGGCTCGCGGCCAGCCCCGGCACCCCGAAGCTGCTGCTGACCTTCGACTCCTCGCCCACCTTGGGCATCGGCGAGGCGCTGACCGCCTGGTGCGCCGAGCACATCTCCGCGCTGGAGATCGAGCACTGCGGTCCGGCCGGCCACCTCGCCCCCGAGGACCAGCCGGACGCGATCGCCGCGGCGGTCACCTCGTGGGCAGAGCGGCACAGCCTGTAGCCTGCGGTCCTACGAGAGGACCCCAAGCGCCATGCCGTTGCAGATCAGGGCCACCGACGCCGGCCACCCCGCCGACCTCCTCGACCTGCCGTGGGGCCTGCCGCTGGAGCAGTGGCCCGACGAGACGCTGGTCGCGCTGCCGCGCGGCATCTCCCGGCACGTGGTGCGCTTCGCCCGCGCCGGCGACGAGGTCGTGGCGGTCAAGGAGGTCAGCGAGTGGGCGGCGGCCCGCGAGTACGAACTCCTGCGCGACCTGGACCGGTTGGCGATCCCCGCGGTCGACCCGATCGCGGTGGTCACCGGCCGGGTGGCGGCCGACGGCACCGCGCTGGAGCCCGCGCTGATCACCCGGCACCTGGGCGGCTCGCTGCCGTACCGGTCCATGTTCGAGACCACGATGCGGCCCGGCACCGTCAGCCGGCTGCTCGACGCGCTGGCGGTGCTGCTGGTCCGGCTGCACCTGGTCGGCTTCGCGTGGGGCGACTGCTCGCTGTCCAACACCCTCTTCCGCCGCGACGCCGGCGCGTACGCCGCCTACCTGGTCGACGCCGAGACCGGCCAGATCCAGCCCAGGCTCAGCGCCGGCCAGCGCGACTACGACATCGAGCTGGCCCGGGTGAACATCGCCGGCGAGCTGATGGACCTGGAGGCGGGCGGCTCGCTGCACCCGTCGGTGGACCCGGTCACCTTCGCGGAGGCCATCTGCTCCCGCTACGGCGACCTGTGGCACGAGCTGACCCGCGAGTCCGTCTACCCGGCGGGCAAACGGCACTACATCGACCGCCGAATACGCCGGCTCAACGGCCTCGGCTTCGACGTCGCCGAGATGCAGATCCAGCGCTCGCCGGGCGGCGACACCGTCACCTTCCTTCCGAAGGTCGTGGACGCCGGCCACCACCAGCGCCAGCTGCTGCGGCTGACCGGCCTGGACACCGAGGAGAACCAGGCCCGCAGCCTGCTCAACGACCTCGAACAGTGGATGACCACGCAGGACGACTACGCCCCCGGCGATCCCCTGGGCGCCCGGCCCGAGGTGCTGGCGCACCGCTGGGTCCGCCAGGTCTTCCGCCCCACCGTCCGCATGGTGCCGCGCGACCAGCGCGGGAAGATGGACCCCGCGCAGCTCTACCACGAGCTCCTCGAACACCGCTGGTACCTGTCGGAGCAGGCCGAGGGCGACGTCGGCCTGGAGGCCACCGTGGCGAGCTACCTCGCGGACGTGCTCCCGCACGTGCCCGACCCGTCGGCGGTCACGCCCGGCGAGGAGTGACGCGAGGCCGCGGTGATCCTCAAGGCGGAGGATCGTCCTCGTACCAGGCGTACTCGGACGACTCCGGCAACGCGGCGAGCTGCCGTGCCGGGCGCCGCGAACCGGTGAACCCTTCCGGCCACGGCACCAGCGCCGCCACCGTGCAGCCGTACCCCACGACGGCGAAGACGCACGCCATCCCCAGGGGGTCCGGCGCGGGCGGGTTCCCCAGGCCCAGCCGGTCGTGGAAGGCGGATTGCGCCGTCATCGTCGGCACGCACAGGACGAACCAGGCCACCCCGGTCGCCATCCGGCTCATGAACCGTCTGAAGCGTGGATCGACGGTCGTCGTCATCGGCAACTACCCCGTTGCGTAACGCCGTTGAGCAGCCCGGCGCCTGCTGCTCCTCGTGTGGCGTAGGACGCCGTAGACCCGCGAACGGCACCGGACCACCCGGACGTCCGCAAGAAGGCCCCGCTCCCGATGGTGCCCGGCACGGGAAGCGGCGCGGGGAGCGGCGCGGGGTCCGGTCGTACGGCGAAGGCCCCGGGAACAAGCGGTGGGCGGCGTTGATTGACGCTGGGGCACAGCGACACCGCAGGGACCGAAAGGGACGCACCGTGGATCTCGAACTGACCGGCCGCCGCGCCGTCGTCACCGGCGGCAGCCGTGGCATCGGGCTGGCCACCGCCAAGGCGCTGGCCGCCGAAGGCGCCGACGTGGCACTCGTCGCGCGCGGCGCCGACGCGCTCGCCGCCGCCGTCGAGGCGGTCCGCGCGCACGCCGGCCCGGACCGTACGGTGGTCGGCCTGCCCGCCGAC